>NZ_JBHWIQ010000003.1:260224-425216 GCF_042732055.1 Streptomyces sp. NPDC059816 | reverse complement strand
GACACACATGACGGTGATCTTCACGCAAGCGTCAACCATGGAGATCACCACCAGCACATCACAGGATGCGACTGATCAGTTACCCAACACTTTCTCAGACGGGGTCGCCGCCTCGGCCCTGTTCCGGGACCAGGGGCTTGGCGTAGCAGCGGCTGAGTTCGCTGTGGCGGTAGTGGCCGAACTTGGCGCAGGGCGCGTAGCCGCTGGACTCGTACAGGGCGATGGCCTCGGGCTGCTCGGTGCCGGTTTCGAGGACCATGCGGGTGCGGCCCGCCCCGCCGGCGTCGGCCTCCAGTGCGGCCAGGAGGCGGCGGGCGAGTCCGCGGCCCCGGGCCTCGGGGGTGACGTACATGCGCTTGATCTCGGCGTCGCCGTCTCCGTACCCCTCGGGGTTGGTGTCCTGGCGGCGCCAGCCGCCGGTGGCGAGGGGGGTGCCGTTCTCGTCGTACGCGATGAGGTAGAGGCCGTGCGGCGGTTCGAACATGGCGGGGTCCAGGGGGGTGACGTCGCCTTCGTCGCCGTAGCGTTCGGCGTACTCGCGCTGGACGCGGTCGTTGAGCTTCACGGCGTCGGCGTGGGCGAACGAGACCTGACGTATATGCATGCGGATCATCGTACTTCTATGCGGTCGGGTGGCAGGGGGCGCGGCGGTGGGCGCGGGCCCCGTTCAGTGTGCCGGTAATCTGCCGGAATGCTCAGTGTGACCTCTGTCAATGTGAACGGACTGCGGGCCGCCGCGAAGAAGGGCTTCGTGGAGTGGCTCGCCCAGACGGCCGCCGATGTGGTGTGCCTCCAGGAGGTCCGGGCCGAGCCGGAGCAGTTGCCGGCGGGAGTGCGTGCGCCCGAGGGGTGGCACGTGGTGCACGCGCCGGCCGCCGCCAAGGGCCGGGCGGGTGTGTCGCTGCTCACCCGCCGGGAGCCGGACGCGGTGCGGATCGGTTTCGGGACGGCGGAGTTCGAGGACAGCGGACGGTACGCGGAGGTCGACCTGCCGGGTGTCACCGTCGCCAGTCTCTATCTGCCGTCCGGTGAGGTCGGCACCGAGCGCCAGGCGGAGAAGGACCGGTTCACGACGGCCTTCCTGCCGTACCTGGTGGAGCTGCGGACGCGGGCGGCGGCCGACGGGCGCGAGGTGCTGGTGTGCGGGGACTGGAACATCGCGCACCGTGCGGCGGACCTCAAGAACTGGCGGAGCAACGCCAAGAACTCCGGTTTCCTGCCCGAGGAGCGGGCGTGGCTGGACCGGGTGCTGGACCCGGCCGACGGCGGTTACGTGGACGTGGTCCGTGCCCTGCACCCGGAGGTGGAGGGTCCGTACTCGTGGTGGTCCTACCGGGGTCGGGCGTTCGACAACGACAGTGGGTGGCGCATCGACTACCAGATGGCCACGGCCGGCCTCGCGGGTCGGGCGCTCAAGGCGACCGTGGAGCGGGCCGCCAGTCATGACCTGCGCTGGTCGGACCACGCTCCGGTCACCGTCGTCTACGGGAGCTGAGCCGCGGCGCGGGGTGCGCCCGCGGGGCCGGTCGCGGAGGTGCGGGCCGGGCGGAGCACCTCGTACTCGCTGAGGTCGACGCGGCGGGTGGCGGCGCGAAAGGCGGAGGTGGTGCCGGGCCAGACGGTGGTGTTGCGGCCCTGCGCGTCGAGGTACCAGCTGCGGCAGCCGCCGGTGTTCCAGACGGTGCGCGCGAGTCGTCGTTGGAGGGTGGCGTTCCAGGCGTCGACGGCGTCCGCGCGGGGGGTGAGCGCGACCCGGTCGCCGAGGGCGCGCAGTCGGCGCAGGAAGTCGGCGAGGTAGTTCAGCTGGGACTCGATGATGAGGATCATCGAGGAGTTCCCGAGGCCGGTGTTGGGGCCGACGAGGGTGAGCCAGTTGGGGAACCCGGTGGCGGTGGTGCCGCGCAGGGCGCGCATGCCGTCCTGCCAGGACCGGGCGAGGCTCCGGCCGCCGAGGCCGACGACCCGGTCGGCGATGGGGAGGTCCGTGACGCGGAAGCCGGTGCCGAAGACGAGGGTGTCGGCTTCGGCGGCGGTGCCGTCGGCGGCGATCAGGGTGGAGCCGCGGACTTCGGCGAGGGCGCCGGTGACATGGACGTTGGGGCGGACGAGCGCCGGGTAGTAGGCGTTCGACAGCAGGATGCGTTTGCAGCCGATGCGGTAGTCGGGGGTCAGCCGGGCCCGTAGGGCGGGGTCGGTGACGGCGCGGGCCAGGTGGCGCCGTGCGCTCCGTTCGGCGAGGGCGAGTTCACTGGGCCACCGGGTGAAGGCGTGCGTCTGGAGTTCGCGCACCCCCCACAGTGCGCTCCGGCGCAGTCGCAGGGTGAACGGCAGCCGTCGGTGCAGTCGGCGTTCGGCTTCGCCGATCTCCCGGTCGGCGCGGGGCAGCACCCAGGGCGGGGTGCGTTGGAAGAGGGTGAGCCGGGCCACCCGCGGTTGGATCTCGGGGACGAACTGGACGGCGGAGGCGCCGGTGCCGACCACGGCGACGCGTGCGCCGCGCAGGTCGTGCCCGTGGTTCCAGCGGGCGGAGTGGAACACCTCGCCGGGGAAGGTGTCGAGGCCGGGGACCTGCGGGACCTGCGGGTCGGACAGGGGGCCGGTGGCGGAGACGACGAGGTCCGCGGTGAGGGCGCCGCCGGTGGTCTCCAGGCGCCAGTGCAGTCGGTCCTCGTCCCAGCGGGCGCGGGTCACCTCGTGGCGCAGCCTCAGGTGGGGGCGGAGCCGGAAGGCGTCGGTGACGTGTTCCAGGTAGCGGCGGATGTCCTCGTGGCCGGAGAAGCTGCGCGGCCAGTCGGGGTGCGGGGCGAAGGAGAAGGAGTACAGGTGGGAGGGGACGTCGCAGGCGCTGCCGGGGTAGGTGTTGTCGCGCCAGGTGCCGCCGACGGCGTCCGCGCGTTCCAGGACCACGAAGTCGGTGACGCCCTCGCGGCGCAGCCGGACGGCCGCGCCGAGTCCGCTGAAACCGCTGCCGATCACGGCGACCCGGACGTGCGGGGGCGGTTGTGGGCGGTGCTCGGTCATCCTGGTGCCTCCGTGAACCTGCGCCGCGTCCGCGCGGGCGGCGGTCCGGTGACGGTGCGCTCCCATCATCGCGGGCGGGGCGGTGCGCGGGCCAGGTGACTCCGCTCACGGACCCCCACTGTTCGCGTCGTTCAGGCCGGTCGCGGGGGTAGGGGCGGGCGGGAGTGGTCGGGGACGGCCGAGAGGTCGGGGGGCGCGGCGGCCGGGTGCCCGGCCAGCAGGTCCAGGGCGAGGGCCACCGCGTCGTCGAGGACCGCGTACCGTCCTTCGGCCCAGTCCAGGGGGGTGCGCAGGGCCGCCAGGTCGGGTTCGACGCCGTGGTTCTCCACGGACCACCCGTACGCGTCGAACCAGGCGGCGTTCATCGGGACGGTGATCACGGTGCCGTCGCCCAGTGGGTGACGGCCCGTCATGCCGACGACCCCGCCCCAGGTGCGTTGGCCGACCACCGGCCCGAGGCCCAGCAGTTTGAACGCGGCGGTGATCATGTCGCCGTCCGAGGAGGTGGCTTCGTCGGCGAGGGCGACGACGGGTCCGCGGGGTGCGTTGGAGGCGTACGAGACGGGTTGGGCGTTACGGGTGAGGTCCCAGCCCAGGATGGTGCGGGTCAGCTTCTCGACGACGAGTTCGCTGATGTGGCCGCCCGCGTTGCCCCGGACGTCCACGATGAGCGCGGGGCGGGACACCTCCATCCGCAGGTCGCGGTTGAACTGGGCCCAGCCGGAGCCGCCGAGGTCGGGGATGTGGAGGTAGCCGCACTTGCCGCCGCTCAGGTGCCGGACGACCTCGCGCCGTTTGGCCACCCAGTGCTGGTAGCGCAGCGGTCGGTCGTCGACGAGCGGGACCACGGCGATCCGGCGGGCCGGTCCCTCGCCGCCGGCCGGTCGGAACGTCAGCTCGACGGTCGTGCCGCCGGCGGCGTCGAGCAGCGGGAACGGGCCGGCGACCGGGTCCACCGGGCGTCCGTCGACATGGGTGAGGACGGCGCCCTCGCGCAGTCCGGTGCCGGCGAGCGGGGAGCGGGCCTTGGAGTCGGACGAGTCGCCGGGCAGGATGCGTTCGACGAGCCAGCCCTCGTCGCGGCGGACCAGGTCCGCGCCGAGCAGCCCTTGGGGGCGCTGGTAGTGCGGGGGGCCCTCGTTGCGTCGGGCGGGCGTCACATAGGCGTGCGAGGTGCCGAGTTCGCCGAGGACTTCGCGCAGCAGGTCGGCGAACTCGTCGGGGGTGGCGACCGCGTCGACCAGGGGCCGGTACTGGTCGAGGACGGCCGTCCAGTCGACGCCGCTCATGTCCGGGTCCCAGTAGTAGGCGCTGGTGATCCGTCCGGCCTCCTGGTACGCCTGTCGCCATTCGGCGGGCGGGTCGACGTCGTGCAGGATGCGCCGCAGGTCGATCCAGACGGTGGAGTCGCCGTCGCCGGGTTCCGCGGCGGGCTGGGCGCGTAGTTCGTCCTCGTCCATGACGACCAGTCGGGTGCCGTCGCCGCTGACGGCGAACCAGTCGAGGTGGGCGACGAGTTCGGTCCGTTTGGCCTTGGTGATGTCGAAGTGTTCGAGGGTGGGGCGGCCGGAGGTGTCGGCTGGGTTGGCGAAGGTCTCGCCGAGCGCCCCGGAGATCGGCCAGCGCAGCCAGACCAGTCCGCCGCCGGCGACCGGGCACAGGGCGGAGTACTTGGAGGCGGGGGCGGGGAAGGGGGTGACCCGGTTCTCCAGCCCTTCGGCCTCGACGGTGACCGCGCCGCCGCCGTCGACCGGTTCGCCCTCCTCGGCCGGGTCCAGGCCGCCCGCCGCGGGCCGTCCGTCGGGCAGCAGGGCGAAGGGCGAGGGGGTCGCGGAGGACAGCGGGACGAGGTAGGGGCGGCAGCCGAGGGGGAACGACAGATCGCCGGTGTGGACGTCGTAGACCGGGTCGAACCCGCGCCAGGACAGGAAGGCCAGATAGCGGCCGTCGCTGGTGAAGACGGGGTTCTCGTCCTCGAAGCGGCCCTGGGTGACGTCGATGACGGACCCCGCTCCGGGCCCCGCGACCCGGGCCAGCTTGATCGATCTGAGGCTGCGTCCGATGCCGGGGTGCGACCAGGTGAGCCAGGCCCCGTCCGGGGAGAACGCGAGGTCGGTGACCGGGCCGTTCAGCGAGCGGATCAGTTCCGTCACCCCACGGTCCGCCGCCGCTGCGTCCGCCACCCCGCCGCCGGACTCCACCCCGCCGCCGGACCCCACCCCGCCCTCCGGCTCCGCGGGGTCCTCGCCGGTGTCGAGCAGGAGCAGCCGTCCGTCGTGTGCGGCGATCGCGAGCCGGTCGCCCTCCGGGTCGGGTACGAGTTCCTGGACGTGGCCGAGCGCCCCGACGGCCAGTCGTCGGGGGGAGCGCTCCTCCGAGGCCCGCGGCAGGTACGCGATCTCGACGGCGTCGGCGCCCCCGGCGTCGGTGACGTAGGCGACGCGTCCGCCGCCGGAGCCGAGCAGGACCGGTAGGCGCACCCGGACGCCGGGGGTGTCGGCGATGGTGCGGGCGGGGCCGTCGCGGTGGGTGAGCCAGTAGAGGCTGCCGCGCACCACGACCGCGCTGGCCCGGCCGGTCTCGTCCACCGAAAGGCCGTCCACGTGGCGGGCGGCCGGTACCTGGTGGGTGCGGCGGCCGGCCCGCGGGCCGCCGAGCCGGACGTCGAGCCGGCGGGGCGTCGCACCCGGGGAGAGGTCGTCGACGAGCCAGAGGGCGCCCGCGCACTGGTAGACGACGCGGTCGCCGTCGCTGGCGGCGTTGCGGGCGTAGAACGCGTCGTGGTCGGTGTGGCGGCGCAGGTCGGTGCCGTCGGGGCGGCACGAGTAGAGGTTGCCGATGCCCTCGTGGTCGGAGAGGAAGGCGATCCGGCCGGCGACGATCATCGGGGACTCCAGGTGTCCGCCGAGCCCTTCGAGGAGGCGTTCGCCGTGCAGCCACAGCCGTCCGGTCGCCCCGCCCCGGTACCGCTTCCAGGCCGCCGGTTCGTGCGGGGGCTTCCCGGTGAGCAGCAGGGTCTTGGGTTCGCCGTCGAGGGGGGCGAGCGCGAGGTCGCTGACCGGGCCCCAGGGCAGACGTCCGCCCGGTGATCCGTCGGTGGGCAGCCGGTACGCCCAGCCGAAGTAGCTGAAGGGCTGGCCGTGGGAGGCCACCGCGAGGACGTCGCACTCCCCGGTCCCGTTCTCGGCGTTCGCGTCGGGGGGTGCCCATCCGCAGACCCGGGTGTCGGGCGCGCCCCAGTAGGTGAGGCGTCGGGCGGGGCCGCCCGCGACGGGGACGAGGTGGACCTCCGGGTCGAGGCTGCGCCAGGTGGTGTACGCGATCTGGGTGCCGTCCGGGGAGAAGCGGGGGTGGCCGGCCCGGGTGCGGTCGACGGTGAGCCGCCAGGCCCGGTCCGCGGGCCGGTCGTCGCGGGGCAGCGGGGACAGCCAGAGGTCGTCCTCGGCGACGAAGGTGAGCAGGTCGCCGTGGAGGTGGGGGAAGCGCAGGTAGGCGGGCGGGGCGGGGGTCGCCGCGGCGGAGGGGACGGGACGCGGTGGCTGGCCTGTGGGGTCGGTCACCCCTCCATGGTTTTCCCGGGGCACGGCACCGGCAACTCGGTGCGGTGCGGTGCGGTGCGGTGCGGTGCGGTGCGGTGCCGTGCCGTGCCACGGTGCGCCGTGCCGTGCGGTGGCATGCCATGGCATGCCGTGCCGTGCTGTGGCGCAGGACACGTACGAAACCGTTTCGTTTCGCTAGTGGGGTCCGGTACTCTGAGGCGCGTACGAAACGGTTTCGTACCGATCAGGCAGCCGTCGTTCCGGTTACCCACCAGCGGGTATCACCGAGGACGGTGGCCACGAGACCGCCGCGCGGTCAGGAGGGGGACGAGGATCATGGCCGAAGTGACGATGACGCGCCGCAGCCGGATCACCCCCGAGCGCGAGGCGGAGCTGTACGACGCCGTACTCGACCTGCTGCGTGAGGTCGGGTACGACGGGTTGACGATGGACGCCGTGGCGGCGCGCACCCGATCCAGCAAGGCCACCCTCTACCGCCAGTGGGGGAGCAAGGCCCGACTGACCGTCGAGGCGTTGCGCCGACGGCAGAACACCCATGTCGGCGAGGTCGACACCGGCTCGCTGCGCGGCGACTTCCACGCCATGGTGCAGCGTGCCGACGACTGCGAGATGGAGGAGGACTCGGCGCTGATCCGTGGCCTGGCCATGGCCGTGCACGCCGACCCCGACCTCCTCCAGGTCTTCCGGGAACGCATCATCGAACCGGAACTCGCCGAGCTGGACGTCGTGTTGAACCGAGCCGTCGAGCGCGGCGAGGTCAGTGCGGACAACCCCGCCCTGGGGTACGTCATGCACATGATGCTGGGCGCTTTCGTCACCCGCACCCTGATCGACGAGTCACCCCCCACGCAGAACTATCTCCTCGACTACATCGACGCCGTGATCATCCCCGCTCTCGGCCTCTGAACACCCCTGGCCGCGGCCCGGGTCCCGTGCGGTCCCGGTCACGTCCACAGCACCTCCACCTCCCCACGCACCACTGGGCTCCGTCCCGCTCCGTCGGGCTGCGCCCCGCTCCACCTGACGCGACCGCTCACGTCGTCGGGCTGGTGACCCCTGCCCTGTAAGCAACACGACCTGACCGGGAGTACCACTGTCGTGGCCACGTTCCTGTACAAAGTAGGCCGGTTCGCCTTTCGGCGCCGGCACTTCGTCGCCCTCCTCTGGGTGGCGCTGCTGACCCTCGCGGGGGTCGGCGCGGCCACCGCACCGGCCCCCGGGGCCGGCTCCTTCTCCATACCCGGCACGGAGGCGCAGCGCGCCTTCGACCTGCTGGACGAGCGGTTCCCGGGTTTCGCCGCTGACGGCGCGACCGCCCGGGTCGTCTTCAAGGCCCCCGCGGGCGAGAAGATGACCGACAGCGAGCACAAGGCGGTCGTCCAGGAGACCGTCAAGGAACTGGGCGAGGACAAGCAGGTGGCGAGCGCCACCGACCCGTTCGCGACCAAGTCCTTGAGCGAGAACGGCGAGATCGCGTACGCGCAGGTCTCGTACAAGGTCAACAGCATGGAGCTCAAGGACGACTCCAGGGACGCGCTGGAGAAGGCCACCGAGGACGCCCGGGTCGGCGGACTGACCGTCGAGGTCGGCGGTGACGCCCTCCAGGTCATGCCGCACACCGGCACCGCCGAGATCATCGGCATCGGCATCGCCGCGGTCGTCCTGGTGATCACCCTCGGCTCGCTCGTCGCGGCCGGGCTCCCGCTGCTGACCGCCCTCATCGGCGTCGGCATCGGCGTCTCGTCCATCGCCGCCCTCGCGAAGGCGCTGGACCTCGGCACCACCACGTCCACCCTGGCGATGATGATCGGCCTCGCCGTCGGCATCGACTACGCCCTGTTCATCGTCTCCCGCTACCGCGCGGAACTGGACGAGGGACGCGAGCGCGAGGACGCGGCCGGACGCGCGGTCGGCACCGCCGGGTCCGCGGTGGTCTTCGCCGGCCTCACCGTGGTGATCGCCCTGGTCGGCCTGGCCGTCGTCAACATCCCGGTGCTCACCAAGATGGGTGTGGCCGCCGCCGGGACCGTCGCCATCGCCGTGTTCATCGCCCTCACCATGATCCCCGCCCTGCTCGGCTACGCCGGCCGGAAGATCCGCCCGGCCAGCGCCAAGGGCCGGCTGCGCGGCGGCAAGAAGGCCAAGGACGCCGCGGACGCCCCGGCTCCGGTCTCCGACGCGGAGAAGGTCAACCTGGGCACCAAGTGGGCCCGGTTCGTCATCCGGCGCCCGATCATGGTGCTGCTCATCGGTGTGCTCGGCCTCGGTGCCGCGGCGCTGCCCGCCAGCTCGCTGGCGCTCGGACTGCCGGACGACGGCGTGCAGCCGACCGACACCACGCAGCGCAAGGCGTACGACATGCTGTCGGACGGCTTCGGCCCCGGCTTCAACGGTCCGCTGTTGATCGTCACCGATGTGCGTGCCCTCGACGACGCGAAGGGCGCCGTCGAGGACATCCGCAAGACCATCGCGGACGTCGACGGGGTCGTCAACGTCTCCCCGGCCACCTTCAACAAGGCCGGCGACAGCGCGATGATCACGGTCGTCCCGAACTCCAAGCCGAGCAGCACCGAGACCGAGGACATCGTCCACGCCATCCGTGACGCGGGCGCCGGCCTGGAGTCGAAGCACGACGCCGATGTCTTCGTCTCCGGTGCCACGGCGATGAACATCGACTTCTCGGAGAAGCTCAACGACGCGCTGGTGCCGTACCTGGCACTCGTCGTCGGCCTCGCCTTCCTGCTGCTGATCATCGTCTTCCGGTCGCTGCTCGTGCCGCTGAAGGCCGCCCTCGGGTTCCTGCTCTCGGTGCTCGCCGCGCTCGGCGCCGTCGTCGCCGTCTTCCAGTGGGGCTGGCTCGGCGGGCTGTTCGGGGTCGAGGAGACCGGCCCGATCATGTCGATGATGCCTATCTTCATGGTGGGCGTGGTCTTCGGTCTGGCCATGGACTACGAGGTGTTCCTCGTGACCCGGATGCGCGAGGCGTACGTGCACGGGGAGCGGCCCGGCCAGGCCATCGTGACCGGCTTCCGGCACGGGGCGCGGGTCGTGACCGCCGCCGCGGTGATCATGATCGCGGTGTTCGCCGGATTCATCGGGGCGAGCGACCAGATGATCAAGATGATCGGGTTCGGTCTCGCGATCGCCGTCTTCTTCGACGCGTTCGTGGTCCGGATGGCGATCGTCCCGGCCGTGCTCGCCCTGCTGGGCGACAAGGCGTGGTGGCTGCCGAAGTGGCTCGACCGCGCACTGCCCAACGTGGACGTGGAGGGCGAGGGCCTGAAGGACCTCGACGCCGCCGACCACGGTGACCGCGGGGACGACGACCGGGAATTGGCCCGGGTCTGATCCTGATCCACCGGTGCGGGGCCCCGGGCGGCGCGAACGCGGCGCTGCCCGGGGCCCCGTCCGTGCGTCCGGTGCGCCTTCCCGGTGCGCTCTGCGCGAGGGCCGCTGCGCCCTGCGCGCGGGGCGGGCGGTCGGGACCTTTGGCCTAGTGCCTTCCGACCGGACGGTGTCCGCCCGTGGACGGTGGGCCGGACCGGCACCGTTCCGATAGTTTTCCCGTGCCACCTGCTCCCCGGTCGGTGCCCGCCCCTTGGGGAGCCGGTGGCGCGCACACGTACGGGGACGGGCGCGGCCACGGGAGGCCCTGATGAACGTCGCCGAACCGGTGTCCGCCCTCTTCCCCGGCGCGTCCGGGCGGATCGTCACCGCACTGGCCCGCCACCGCCGGGCGGACGGCGCACACCTGACCCTCACCGAGCTGGCCCGCGCCTCGTCCGTCGTCGCCTCCCAACTGGAAGCGGTGCTGTTCCGGCTGGGACTGCTGGGGCTGCTGCATCCGCGGGCCCGGGGCGAGGACGTCCGGATCGCCACCGGGCACCTGGTGTGGGGAGCGCTGGACGGACTCCTCGACCTCGGCCCCGCGCTGCGCGACCGGGTACGTGCCCGGGCCCTGCGGGACCTCGACCCCGCGCCCCGGTACCTCGGGATCAGCGGTGCGGTGGCCGACGGTACGGCCTCCGGGCCCTCCGACACCCTGCATCTGACGGTGACCGCCCCGGCACCCGTGCCGGACGGGTGGGTCGGCGCACTGGAGGAACTGGTCCGAGGGCTCGCGACCGACCTCGGCAACATCGTGACGTACGACGTGACGGACGAACCGGCCGCCGGGCCGCCACCGGGAACGGTCACCGTGCTCGACGTCGAGCGCTAGCCGACTGGGCGGGGCGGGGTGAACGGGGCGGCTGGGGTGAACGGGGCGGTTCTGGTGGGCGGCGCGGCTCAGCCCAGTCGTCGGACGCGCGCCGTGGCCACCGCGGCGTAGGTCAGGCCCAGGAAGCGGATCAGCGCCCGCGAGTCGAACTGCACCAGGGACACCCCCGTGGCCGAGTGCAGCTCCACGACCGCCTGCGCGCGTCCGCACGGCCAGATGCTGACCGGGCCGTTGGCCACCGGGGCGGTCAGCCCGCGTTCCAGCAGGTCCCGGGTGAAGACCCAGTCGTCGGGGGCGGTCCCTCCCACGACGCTCGCGGGGAGGGACATGTGCACGGCTCCGGGGTCGTTCTCGGGGTCGTAGGACAGGAACACGGGCACGGCGGAACGTTCCCCCGCGGAGTCCGTGACGACATGGGCCCGGGCGCGCTCCTTGACGGCGGTCATCGGACGACTCCTCACGCTCGCTGCTCTGCGCCCCCAATGTCGCATATCTTCACATGTGTGCACCAGGGGTGATCGAGACGGGGACGGGGACGGGGTCCGGGCGGGCGCCGGGACGGATCACGGGGCGGGCTACGGCTCCGGTGTCGGGGCGGCACACCACGCGCTCTTGCGGGGCCTGGGCAACAGCGCCATCATCGGACGGCTCACCGGGCCCCCGTCCCGTAGCAGTGCCGCGCACTCCCCGACGCCGGAGGCCGCTCATGCACGTGCCCGATGGATTCCTCGACGCACCCGTCTCGGTCGCCGCCGGCGTGTTCGCCGCGGCGGCCGTGGCCGTCAGCCTGCGGGGCGCCCGCCGCGAACTGGACGCGCCCCCGGGCGCCGGCGCCTTCGGAACGTCCACCGGGGGCGAACGGCTGGCACCGCTCGCGGGACTCGTCGCCGCCTTCGTGTTCGCCGCCCAGATGCTGAACTTCCCCGTCGCCGCCGGGACCAGCGGTCATCTGATGGGCGGCGCCCTCACCGCGATCCTCGTCGGCCCCTGGACCGGGGTCCTGTGCCTGTCGGTCGTCCTGCTGCTCCAGGGCGTCCTGTTCGCCGACGGCGGGCTCACCGCGCTCGGCGTCAACATCACCGTGATGGGCGTGGTCACCGTCGTCACCGGCTACGTCGTCTTCCGCGCCCTGGTCGCCGTGCTGCCCCGGGGTCGCCGCGCCGTCACCGCGTCCGCGTTCGTCGCCGCGCTCCTGTCCGTACCGGCCGCCGCCCTCGCCTTCACCGGGCTGTACGCGGTCGGCGGCACCACGGACGTGCCGCTCGGCAAGGTCGCCACCGCCATGATCGGCGTCCATCTGCTCATCGGACTCGGTGAGGCGGCCATCACCGCACTGACCGTCGGTGCGGTGCTCGCCGTCCGACCCGATCTGGTGCACGGGGCGCGGAGCGCCGTCCGGCCGCTGAAGCTCCGGGTCGACGGCCGACTCGTCGACGCACCCGTACCCATCGCGCTCACGACTGCCCGGACCTCCCGCCGGCGGCTGTGGGCGGGCGGCCTCGCCGTCAGCCTGCTGCTCGCCGGGGTGCTCAGCTTCTACGCCTCCGGGGCGCCGGACGGCCTGGAGAAGGTCGCCGCGGACCAGGGCATCGACGCCGAGGAACGGGAACACGCCACCGCGGACTCCCCGCTCGCCGACTACGGCGTCGGGGACCTCGGGGACACCTGGCTGTCCGTCGGGCTCGCCGGGGTCATCGGGGTCGGCGTCACCGTCGCCGCCGGAACCGGGATCTTCTGGGCGGTGCGCCGGCGCGGCGGCCCGGACCCGGAATCGGGTGCGGGCTCGTCGGACCCGTCCGGCCCCCGGGCGACCGGCGAGGCCCCCGGCCCCGGGACGACCGGCGTGCAGGAACGGTGACTGCCATGGGGACGGGTACGGGGGCGGGCGCGGGGCACGTACGGGGGCTGTACCTGCCCGGGACGTCGCCGGTCCACGCCCTGCCGGCGCACACCAAGATCGCATCGCTGCTCTGCTTCGTGCTGGTCGTCGTCTCGACGCCCCGGACCGCCGTCTGGGCGTTCCTGGGCTACGCGGTGCTGCTCGCCGCCGTAGCCCGACTGGCCCGCGTGCCGACCGGCACGCTGCTGCGGCGGCTGCTGATCGAGGTGCCCTTCCTCGGCTTCGCGCTGCTGTTGCCCTTCGTAGCCGAGGGCGACCGGGTGACGGTCCTCGGTCTCGCACTCAGCGCCGACGGGCTGTGGGGTGCGTGGAACGTGCTGGCCAAGGGCACGCTCGGGGTCGCCGCGTCCGTCCTGCTCGCCGCGACCACCCCCCTGCGGGAGCTGCTGTCCGGCCTGGAACGGCTGCGGCTGCCGGGGCCGCTCGTCCAGATCGCGACGTTCATGGTCCGGTACGTGGATGTCATCGCCGACGAACTGCGACGGATGCGGATCGCCCAGCTGTCGCGGGGGTTCGAGGGCAACCGGCTCCGGCACTGGGGGGTCCTGGCGCACACGGCCGGGTCCCTGTTCATCCGCGCCTACGAACGGGGGGAACGGGTGCACCTGGCGATGCTCAGCCGCGGATACACCGGCGCGTTGCCGGCCGCCCGGGAGGTGGCCGCGGTGCACCGGGACCGGGGGCGCGGGGCCCGGGCGCGTAGGGGTCGGGTGTGCGGGGTCCGGGGGCGCGGGGACTGGGTGCTTGGCGATTGGGTGCGTGCCCTCGCGCTGCCCGCTGCCGCGGTGGTCCTGGGCCTGCTGGCGCGGGTCCGATGATCCCGGACCCGGACCCCGCGTCCGGCACCCCCGACGCGCCGCCGCCCTCACTGGACGTACGGGGGCTGGCCCACGCCTACCCGGACGGACACCAGGCCCTGTACGGGGTGGACCTGCGGGTCGGACGGGGCGAACGGGTCGCCCTGCTCGGCCCCAACGGCGCCGGGAAGACCACCCTGGTCCTGCACCTGAACGGCGTGCTCACCGCGGGCGCGGGCAGCGTGCGGGCCGCCGGCCTGACGATCGGCCCCCGCACGGTCCGGGAGGTGCGCCGTCGGGTCGGCATCGTCTTCCAGGACCCGGACGACCAGCTGTTCATGCCCACCGTGCGCGAGGACGTGGCGTTCGGCCCCGCCAACGCCGGGCTGCGCGGCGCGGAACTCGCCGACCGGGTCGCCGAGGCCCTGGACCTCGTCGGCATGGGCGCCCACGCGGACCGCGCCCCGCACCACCTGTCCCTCGGGCAGCGACGTCGGGTCTGCGTGGCGACGGTCCTGGCCACCCGCCCCGAGGTCCTCGTCCTGGACGAACCCTCCTCCCACCTCGACCCGGCCTCCCGCCGCGAACTCGCCGACGTCCTGCGCGCCCTGGACCTCACCGTCCTGATGGTCACCCACGACCTCCCGTACGCCCTGGAACTCTGCCCCCGCTCGGTGGTGCTCAGCGAAGGCGTCATCGTTGCCGACGGCCCCACCGGCGCCGTGCTGACGGACACGGAACTGCTGCGCCGCCACCGTCTGGAGCTGCCCTTCGGCTTCGACCCCCGGGCGGTGCCGCCGCCCGTCACCGGGCCGGGGCCGCACCGGGAATCGTCCTGACCCGGTGGGCGTTACACGCGGTGCCACCGAGTACGGGGGGAACAGCACCATGGCCGCCGAAGCGGACACACAGATAGCAGGCACGCAGACAGCAGGCGCACCAGCAGCAGACGCACTAGCAGCGGGGGCACGGGGCGGGGACACCTACGTCCAGGGCACGGTCGCCGAGGGCTTCGAGGGCGTCCGGGACGCCTTCGAACGCAACTTCACCGAGCGCGCCGAACACGGCGCGGCGCTCGTCGTGCACCGCGACGGCCAGCAGGTCGTCAACCTGTGGGCGGGCGCCCGCGACCTGGACGGCGGCCCCGACGGCGCACCCTGGGCCCGGGACACCGCGCAGATCGTGCGTTCCGCGACGAAGGGCGTGGCCGCCGCCGCCCTGCTGCTGCTCCACCAGCGCGGCGCACTCGACCTGGACGCCCCCGTCGCCGCGTACTGGCCCGAGTACGCGGCCGAGGGCAAGGACGGCACCTCGGTGCGGCACGTCCTCGCGCACCGCGCCGGGATCCCCGCACTGGACCGGCCGCTGACCCCCGCCGAGGCCGCCGACCCGGAACTGACCGCCGCCGCGGTGGCCGCGCAGCGCCCGTTCTGGACGCCCGGCACCGATCACGGCTACCACGCCCACACGTACGGCTGGCTGGCCGCCGAACTCGTCCGCCGGGTCACCGGGGTGCCGTTCGGCCCGTGGGTGGACGAACACATCGCCCGGCCCCTCGGACTCGACCTCTGGGTCGGACTGCCGCCCGGCGAGGCCCACCGGGTCGGACGGGTGGGTACCAGCGAGGCGCCCGCCACCGCGGCCGACGGCCCCCGGCTGCGGCCCCGACGCAGCGTCTCCGCCGCGTACGCCGACCCCGGGTCGCTCACCCGGCGCACCTTCGGGGCGATCACTCCGGTGCCCGACGAGAACGACCCGGCGTACCGGGCGGCCGTGCTGCCCGCCTCGAACGGGGTCATGACGGCCCAGGCGCTGTCCCGCTTCTACGCGGCGCTGATCGGACCGGTCGACGGCCAGCCACGGCTGTTCACCCCCGAAACGGTGGACCTCGCCCGGGCCGAGGCGTCCGCGGGGGCCGATCGGGTCCTCGTCATCAACACCCGGTTCGGCGCCGGGTACATGCTGCACGGCCCCGCGTCCCCGCTGCTCGGTGCAGGATCGTTCGGGCACCCCGGACGGGGCGGCCCGCTGGGGTTCGCCGACCCGGACAGCGGCATCGCCTTCGGTTACGTGACCAACGGGCTGCGCAAGTCGGTCACCTCCGACCCCCGCGCCCAGGCGCTGGTCCGCGCGGTGCGGGCGGCCGTCGCCGACTGAACCGCGGCGGACACCGGGGTCCGACCGGAAGGTGCCCGCCGGGGGCTCGATCCCGGGCGATCTTGGCGGGTAGGTTCCGTTCATGACAGCTTCTGCACGGAGGTTCGAGGGACACGGGGTCATGGTCACCGGCGCGGGCCGGGGGATCGGCGCGGCGACGGCCCGCCGGTTCGCCGCGGAGGGGGCGCGCGTCCTCGTCACGGACGTGGACGCGGACTCCGCCGAGCGGCTCGCGGCCGAACTGCGGGACACCGGCGCCGTTGCCGAGGGGATGCGGTGCGACGTGAGCCTGCGCGCCGATGCGGAGGCGGCCGTCGAACGGGCGGTCGAGGCGTTCGGGTCGCTGGACGTCCTGGTCAACAACGCGTTCGCCGCGGCGGACGAGCCCGGGCGGATCGAGGAACTCTCCGACGAGGAGTGGGCGCTCGGGTTGGACGTCACGCTCACCGGGGCGTTCCGGTGCGCCCGGGCCGCGATGGCCGCGCTGGAGGCGTCCGGACGCGGGGCGATCGTCAACGTCGGCTCCGTGAACGGCATCCAGGACTTCGGCGGCCACGCTTACAGTGCGGCCAAGGCCGGGCTCATCTCGCTGACCAGGACCCTTGCGGGGCACGGGGCGGGGCGCGGGGTGCGGGCCAACCTCGTCGCCCCCGGGACGGTGCGGACGCCCGCCTGGTCGGAACGGGGGGACGACGTCGACCGGTTCAGCCGGCTGTACCCGCTGGGGCGGGTGGGGGAGCCCGCGGACGTCGCGGCGGCGGTGGCGTTCCTCGCGTCCGCGGACGCGGGGTGGATCACCGGCGTGACGTTGCCGGTGGACGGCGGCATCCTCGCGGTCAACATGGCGTTCCAACGGGTCGCTCCCCACGGGTAGCGCGGGGTGCGCGGGGCCGGGTTCGCTGGGGTCCGTGGTCTGCCGCGGGTGCGTGGGGGGTGCCCGCGCAGTTCCCCGCGCCCCTGATTGGGGCGCGGGTGGGCCTCAACGCGCCCTGATGGTGTGGCGGGCCCTTTCGGAGGTCTCGCGGGCAGCGCGGTGCGCGAGATGGGGACGGAGGAGACGGGGGATCTCCGCCACGTGCCGTTCGGCGCGACCGGATCGGACCGCGTGGTATCCGTCGAGAACGGCGCCCCAGGTCGTACAGGCTTCCTCAAGGTGCCCCATCTCCAGTTGCCGCTGCGCGAGGAGGGCGTTGAATCGCAGGGCGGACCTGGGGGTGTCGCTCTCGTCCCGCAGACGGAAATGGAGCTTCAGCGAGTCCACGCTGCCCTTGACATCACCCGAGTGATAACGCACTTGTGAGGTGGCGTAGGCCAGGGTGGAGTAACTGAATCCCCCGAATCCCCCTGCACCGCTGTCCGCAATGTCCAGGGACTTCTCGGTGTCCCGGATGCCGTTCAGCGCCGTCCGCCTCTCGCCCGCGACGGCGGCGGCGTATCCCCGCTGTGCGGCGAAGAACGCCCGCATGCGGGGACCCGTCGTGGGGGCGGCGGCTGCGGCGGCGTCTGCCAGCCGGACGGCGTCCGGGCCATGACCCAGGTCGGCGGCTTGGACGGACATGCCCCGCAGGACATGGCAGTACGTGAGGTGGTCACCGCCCTCTCGGGCGAGTTCGAGCCCCTTCACGTAGTACCGCTGTGCCAAGCCGTGCAGTGCCTCGTCCTCTGCCATCCATCCCGTCAGGTAGCAGAGGAAGGCGGCTGCGGACAGCATCGCGCGGTGGGGTGCGTCGGGAGAGCGCGTGTGCAGTCCGGGGGCAACGGTGTTGACGAGGAACTGAGCTGCCAGTGGCCGGGTGTGCCGTCCGCCGAACTCCTCGAAGACCTTCCACAGGCGGTCGGTCATCCTGGTGACGAGTTCGACGTCCGTCATTCCGATGCGCTGTGCGTCACCTGATCGGATGGCTTCGATCCGGCCCACCGAATCCTGCCACTCGGGAATCTGGACAGCGATGCTGAAGAGGGAAGCCTCAAGGAAGGTGCGACGCTCCATGTCCTGCCTGCCTCAAAATCGATCGAGCTCTCCTCAGGCGACAGCCCGGGAAACCGCTCGGGATCTCTCCACGATCTCCTTCGCCCTTCCGTTGGTGGCGTAGCGCCGGAGAAGGCGAGGAATGTTCTCCACGTGCTTGTCGACGCGCCCCGAGTGAACCTGGGGGTACGCATCCAGGACATTCCCCCAGGTGACACAAGCTGCTTCCAAGTTCCCGCATTCCAGCTGTCGTTCGGCGATCAGCGACTGGAAACGCAACCCGGACACCTGTGATTCGGACGGGCCCCTCAGCCGGAAGTGGAGCATGAGGGATTCGACGCTACCCGTGACGTCTCCCAGCGCGTGTCTGACCTGTGCGGTGTGGTACGCCAGGGTGGCAGGCCCGTATCCGCCGAAGGGGCCCGGTCCGCTCTCCGCGATGCTCAGGGACTTCTCCGTCGCCATGATGCTTCGCAGAGCGGCTTCACGATCACCCGCGACGGCGAAGGAATGGGCCTGCTGCCCCAGCATGAAGGCCCGCAGCCGGGGACCCGCGTTCGGGGAGGTGGCGGCAGCGGCGTCGGCCAGACGCACGGCGACGGACCCGTGCCCCAGGTCGGCGGCTTGGACGCTCATCCCGCGGAGGACGTGGCAGTACGTCATGTGGTCCGTACTGGCGCCCGCCAGCTCCAGAGCTTTGACGTAGTAGTCCTGCGCGAGCCCGTGGAGTCCTTCGTCCACGGCCATCCAACCGGTGAGGTAGGAAAGGAACGAGGCCGCCGACATCATGGCCTTGCGGGCCGCTTCGGTCGCGTCGGCGCGCAGATAGGGCGCGACGGTGTTGGCGAGGAACAGCGCGGCCAGTGGTCGGGAGTGCTGCCCGCCGAACTGGTCGTAGATCTCGGCAAACCGGTCCGTCATCTTGGTGACCATGTCCACCTCGGGCATGCCCATGCGCGGGGCCGCTCCGGACCGGACGGACTCCATTCTCCCCGCGACGTCCTCCCAGCCGGGAACCGCCAGGGCGACCGAGAACAGGCTGACCCCGAGGAACGCTCGCCGACCGGGAACCGTGTGGGTCACGCCTAGGTCTACGAGCGCGTCCACGGTGCCCTGCTCGAAGGGGTCGGTGGCCGGGAACCCCGCCGTGGCAGGGGTGATCGGTCGCCGCAGCTTGCGGGCGAGTGCTTCGAGGACGAGGGCGCGGGCCAGCTCCCTGGGCAGGTGCCCGCTCAGCCACTGGTGCACGGAGGAGGAGCGGTAGTTCGTCGGGGTGCCCCGCTCGGTTCCGATCCGGTTCACCGCCTGCGAGAACTGCCGCAGGGTCCAACCTGCCTCGCGGTGCAGGAGCGTGAGACGTTCGTTCGGTTCACGGATCGCCACGGAGCCGTCAACTCCTCGTGTAGCAGCGCTTGATGACTTTAACGCCGAGCGTGGCCTCCACCGTACCGCCGTGAGACCCGGGGGTGTTGCCTGGAGTAGTGCGCCAGTCGCAAGGGGTTGCGGAGCCCCGCCCGGCGACCGCGCTACCGGCCGTGTCGCACGGGACCCGTGCGACACGACGGGCAGCGGCAGGACGGCCACGCCAGCGGCTGGGCCATCAGGGCCGGATGACCGGTGATCGTCACCGCGAGGTGCCGCTCACCGACCCGTTCACCGTTCAGTCCAAGCTGGTACGTGGAGAGCCGCATCTTCGCGTGCGTCGGCCTCGGAGAGGTCATCGGATAGCACCTCCCCGGGTGCACGGGCACGGGCATGCGCGGTCGCGGCCGAGGATCCGCAGCCGTATGCGCAGGCCGTCCACGCGGATCCGGGTCACCCCGTGGCAGCCGTGCGCGGACCAGGGGTGGCCCAGGATCCGGGCAAACACGCACGCTGCGCACGGCACCGCCCGGACCGCGTCCGTCTCGCTCACCCGTCGACCGGTTCGACGAGGCGGGGCAGGCGGCCACCGCGGCTGTGCGCCACCCGAAGCGTCTCGTCCAGTGACTCCACCAACCGCGTCGCCACGAACCGCAGCTCCCGCTCGTTCGCCTTCGGATCGCCCAGCAACGCCCGTGCATGGCCGAGCAACTGGACGGCCATGTCGAGCTGGGTGGCCTCCATGCGGTCCGCGACCCTCGACAGGTACCCGTTGCCGCTGTCGGTCGCGAGGTAACACGGCTTCCCGTCCGGCGTCGACCACGGCAACAGCCGCACCGCAGCCCCTCCCTCACCGCTCACCGGCACACCTCCACACCGGCCGCGCGGTCGGCAGGACCGTGGCGACGATGCCCGGACGGTGGCAGTAACCACCACAACACGCACTCGAAAACCCGACCGATACACTTCGGCACGTCAACAGCTCCTCAAGCTGATGGCCACGCCCCCGGACGGTTCGCCCCGTCGCGGGGGCCTCTCGTGGCAGCGAGTGCAACGACCCTAGGGAGCACTGAGGCGGGGATCACGAGCGCACGGTGGTACTTCTTGCAGCTCTGCGGGACGCGCCTGCACGTCAGGCAGCAGGCACGTCCACTGCGCCGTCCGGTGGGAGCGGTATCTACCGCGGAACGCGGTAATTACGCGTCGGCCAGCATCAGGTTGCTCAGGCGGCGCATGTCCCTGGTGAGCTTCCGCTTGCGCCCTTGGACGACGGTCCGCATCACGTCTTGGGCGGGGCGCTGGTGCTTCAGCCAATCCGCGTTGCTGGACTCGATCCTGACCAGTCGGTCCACGGCGCTTTCGTGATCCCCCACCATGACGTAGGCGGACGCGGTGGTCAGACGATGGCGGTTCCACTCGTTGTCCGTTTCGGGCACTCCGGCGGCCCGCATGGAGAAGTCCGACAGCGGCGCCTTGCCCGTGGACTCCTCAATGACCCGGTAGGGATCTCCGCCGTCCCTGATGAGTTCGTCTTCCAAGTCCTTCATCGCTACGACGGTCGCGTCGAACCGGCCGTAGCGCGTGTTCTCGTCGGGCTGACGTCCCAGCGCGGACGCAGCGGACGCCGCCATTCGCCGGACGGCCGCAGCCTCCTTCGCCCGGTTGTTCCGGACCGCAGCCGCAGCGGCGTGCAGCGCCAGCCAACCCCAGGAACTCAGCCGCTCGGGTGTCGCCTGGGAGATTCGGGGCTCGATGCGATCCGCTGTCTCGATCGCCAGGCGTTCAGCGTCGTCGAAACGGCCCTGGCGCGTCATGAGCCAGGACATGATGCCGATGGCGGTGGCTGCCGTGTTCGTGTCGTCCACGGCGCGTGCGTCACGAATCGCGCCGGACAGCGCGTGGTAGGCGAGGTCGAACTGCCGCACAGCGGTCAGGTACCGACCGGTCAACAGCAACGCTTCCGACCGGACCGACAAGGCCGTCTGGAATTCGGGCCCGTTGTCGAAGTAGGTCACTGCCGAGGCTGAATCCCTGACGACTTGTGGAAGGTGAGCCGCCACCGGTTCGAACTTGAGTGCGTCATAGGAAGACGACCCCCCGCGGACGACGTGCCGGAGCGCTGCCAAGTCCGGGGCATCTGCCGCGACCGGCCTCAGATCGTCTGCCAGGCCAACGGGTGGCGTGAGTGCGTTTCGCAACTCGACCAGTCCGACCGGTGAAGACTCCTGATTGCCAAGGGCCTCAGGTGTACTCGATGCCATCAACGCGGACGTCTTCAGGTGCAGGGCCCGCGCGAGCTTGTGGAGCGTCTCGATGCGAACGCTTCCGCCCTGTTCCAACTCGGCGACGGTGGAGGGTGCCAAGCCGGCGGCGTGCGCCAATGTCTCCTGGGTCAGCCCTGCGGCCAAGCGCTTGTCGCGGACGTTGTCACCGAGTGCGCTCATGCTTCCCCGCCTTACACGTGTGGTGGACGGTCCCCCACCACGGTACGCCTGCGGCACTCCGCCACGGGGACTGTCGGGGCGGCGTCCGTGCCGACCCATGCGGCGAGCGAGGCGAGACTCTGTGGTGCTCGGCGTTGTCGGCGTACCAGGACGGCGATGGTCTCCCGCATCAGCGGGTGGTACCTGGCCTGCTGCGGAGCCACCTCGCGTGCGCGATGCAGGGCGGCTTCGGCCGACTCGGGCTTGCCCATCTGCGCATAGGCCCGGGCCATTTCGATGTGGTAGCGACCGATGCGCATCTTGGGGTGGTCAGCGGGAAAGCGCAGTCGGCGGGCGGATTTCATCGCCTCCCCGAGGTTCCCCAACTCGACGGCCGTCGCGACATCGAAGTGCGCCACGTTCGTCACGCCGAAGGACGTCCAGTAGACACGGGGAACGTCCCGGCCGATCTGCTTGGCCACCTGGCGTGCCAGCTCCAGTTGGCCGCTGACCGCGTCCTCGTTCTTCGCTTGAGCTGCCGCGATGGCGCCTGCCAAGTGCAGGGTTCCCGACACTGCCAACGCCGGGACGGATTCCGTCTCGTCGTGCTGGTCGATCAACTGGTGGCCGCGCTCCAACACCTTCAGTGCCAGTTGGCTGTTCCCGCGCCGCAGCAGCATGGCGCTGCGGTGCCTCAGACGGAGGGCGAGCAGCAAGGGGTCTTGCGCCTGCTCCGCCATCCAGCCCATGCGCTCCAGCGCGATCGTCGCGAGGTGGTGGTAGCCCAGTCGGTAGACGAACTCGTAGGCCACCCAGTAGGCCCAGCTCAGGGAGGACTCGGCGTTCCTGCGCTCGCCTCCGTGCGGGAGGAGGGCCACGGCGGTCGTCAACTCACCGAGAAGGCCGGGAAGGCGGGTTCCGACGCCTTTGTACTCCGTCGCGCAGGCGCCGGCGCACAGGTCCTTGACGTCGGCCGCGATCTCGGCAACGGGTCGGGGACGGATCTCCGGATCCGGTCCGAGGTCGTACAGGTCCAGCGCATCGGAGAGCGGCGAGATCATGCGGTCGAGCTGGTCCTGCTGGAGTTCGGAGACGTACGGTTGGCCGTTGAGGATTGCTACGTCTACCTCAAGCGCCCGTGCCACGGCGGCAACGACGGCTGGCGTTGCGGGGCTGAGTCCGGCCTCCCCCTTGGCGATCGTGCCCCGGGAGACGAAGGCGCGCTGCGCCAGGCCCGTCTGTGTGAGGTGGCGCAGCTTCCGGTAGTCGGCGATCCGTGCGCCGATGTGACCGTCTGTGGGGTGAGACATGCTGACTCCGTTCTGGCCCGGTCACTCAGAACGGTACTCCCGACCCTTGGAGGGGAGCGGTGACGAGCACGGCCAGCGTCAGCGTGGACACAGCTCCCGGCGGGCCGCGTTGATCACGTGCTGGGCATGGGCACCGTAGACGGCGGACTCCTGCAACGTCTGCCAGGTGCGCTGGTACAGGGCGATGCTGGCGTCGTCGTCGAGCCACATTTCGGCGTGCCACACCTCGGTGACGACCTGCCGGTCGTCGTAGATCCAGAAGCCCGTGCCGGGTGGGAGCTTCAACGAGGACGTGAGCGGCACGATCCCCAGCTCCACGGTGTCCATGTTGACGATCCCGGAGAGGCGGTCGAGTTGGGCGAGGAGCACGGAGGGCGAGCAGATGAGGGCGCGGAGCACCGGTTCCCAGAGGAGGATGCGGTACTGCCGGTCGCCCGTGTACAGGAGCTTCTGTCGTTCCATGCGGGACCGGACAGCCGCCTCGATGTCCCGCGGTGATCGGTGGAGCTCGGCGGACCGGGTGAGGACGGCCCGCGCGTAGTCGGGTGTCTGGAGAACTCCGACGACCCACGAGGACTCCCAGGCCAGGAGGACGGCGGACCCGGCCTGGGCATGATTGTGCGCGTCCTGGACCGGTCGGTGGCCGGCGACGAGTTGACGCCGCCAGGAACGGATGTGGGACTCGAAGCCGGCAAGCCGGGCTCGTAGTTCCTCGTACGCGTCGGGCCGGCCGCACGCCTGCGCCCACTGGCGCAGATCGTCGGGCGTGGCCGTCTGCCTACCCAGCTCCAGCTTGGAGATACGGGAGTTGGGCCAGCCGAGCAATCGGGCGAGCGCCGTACCGGTCAGCCGACCGTCGGGGGCAGTGAGCCGCAGCTCCCTCAGCCGCAGCCCCAGGGCTTCGCGTGCCTGCTGATAGTCCGTGCTCACCGGTACATACTCGCCGCTGCTACCTCGCGGTGGCGACCGAGGTCTTGAACTGTTCGTAGGGAACGGCGTAGTGCTGTGCCGCGTCGCGCAGCCGGTTGTACTGGTTGACGCGTACGGGCTCCGTGATCAGTTCGGCCCCGGTGAGGTTGTCCTCGCCGTCGAAGAGGCAGAGGGCGACGATGTGGGAGTCGAAGATCCAGAAGTCCTCGTTCGGCAGGTACACACGCTCGGCCTCCCTGCGCCACATGTTCCGCACGTCTTCACCGAGTGCGGCGTTCTTCTCGGCGTGGGCGAGGAGGTAGCGCTGTCCGGCGGTCGGAGGGTCGTCGACGACACGGACCCGGCCGACGTACGCACCGTCGTCGGTCTTCGCGCGGATCGTTCGACTCCAGGGCGTCTCCAGGTCCCAGACCGGCACCTCCCCACGCAGGAACTGGGCATAGGTGTCGGCGGCCTCGTCCACCGCGTAGCGCCCCCGCATTTCCAGGTGCCAGGCGCTGTGCTGGAAGTTCTGGAAGAGCCGGGCGAACTGCTCGGGCTGGAGGATACGGGGCTCGGGGTCCCGCTCCCGCGGTCCGAAGTCGATCAGCGTGTTGCGCGGGATCACGATCGGGATCTCGTCCTCATCGATGTGCTGGAGCTGGGCGAGGTCCGCGGGGTCCGTGAGCGGGCGCCCGTGCACGACGACCTCACCGCTGTCGAGGTCTTCGTGCACAGCGGGGCAACTGCCTTCACCGCTGCCCGTGCCGTTGAAGCGCAACCGTCGAGCCATGATCAGGTCCTTTCGCCGGAGGGCTGATCAGCCCAGCATTCCCAGGCGAGCTGCCCATCGCTACGGGGTCCTCCGTCCGTCCAGAGAAAAAACGAGGAAAGTGTGGGACCCCCTGAGGAAAGGTGAGAAAGGTGGCTCGTTGCCTCCGAGTCGGCTTGCATACGGTCTGTCCATGATCCGAGAAACTGAGCACGGCGGCAGGCCCTTTGCCCCGCCCACCGTCGCCCCGACCCTGCTGAGCGACCGGCTGACCTCATGGGTCCGCACCCGCGACACGGGCGAACGGGCCGCGGTCGCCGCGCTGCTCCAGGAGGGCGACGTCCTCGCCCGGGAGGACGTACGGGACCTGCTCGTGGTCGACACCGGGAAGCGTGCGTACTGCGACTGGCCGCGGTTCGAGGGCCAGTACCGAACGGCTCTCGTTCTCGACACCAGTGAGCGTGCGTTCTTGGACTTGGTGGTGGCGGTGGGGTTTCCGCGTTTGGTGCCGTTGTGGCAGGTGGAGAACCTGGGTGAGCGGCGGCTCGCGATCGTGTTGCGTGCGTTGGCCGCGCTCGCCGGGGTGGACACGATCGCGGTGGGTACGCGGGCCTGGTGACCGGACGATCCGGGACCGGCCCCCCGCGCTGCGGGTGAGTGCCCCGGCGCACGCTTCGGCAGTGGCGAGGGACCGCCCTGCTCACGTCAGCATCAGCCCGATGCCCACCGTCAGCAGCGCCGCCGCGACGACCCGCACCGCGCCGAACCGTTCCTTGAAGAGCACCGCGCCGATCGCCGCCCCGACGAGGATGCTGGACTCCCGCAGCGCGGCGACGGGGGCGAGGGCGGCCCGGGTCTGCGCCCACAGCACCAGGGCGTACGCGGCGACGGACAGCGCCGCACCCAGGAGGCCGATCCACAGGCTGGGCCGCAGCCGCTCGGCGAAGCCGCCCCGCCAGCGCCACAGCGCGTACAGCGGGACGGCGAACCCCTCCAGGATCATCAGCCAGGCCAGGTACCCGGGGGTCGTACCGGACGCCCGGACGCCGAGTCCGTCCACGACGGTGTACGAGGCGATGGACACCCCGGTGGCGAGCGCGGCGAGGATCGCGGGCCAGTCCGGGCGGCTGCCGCGCAGCCCCCACAGGGCCACCCCGGACAGTCCCGCGCAGGCGACCGCGATGCCGGCGCCCTGCCAGAGGTCCGGGTACTCGTCGGCGAACACCGCCGCCAGCACCGTCACCACCAGGGGCGCGCTGCCCCGGGCGATCGGGTACGCCTGCCCGAAGTCACCGAGCTGGAACGACCGCATCAACAGGCCGTAGTACGCGACGTGGATGACCGCCGACACCGCGAGGTACGGCCAGGCTCCGGCGGCGGGCAGCGGGACGAAGGGGGCGAGGGCGAGGCCGATCAGGGCCCCGCCGCCGGATATCAGGGTGAAGCCGACGAGCTTGTCGGTGATGCGGTGCGCGATGGCGTTCCAGGACGCGTGGGTGACCGCGGCGAGCAGGACGGCCGCCGCGACCAGCGGGGTCACCGGCTCACCGGGACGGTTCCCGCACGTCCACCACGGTGGCCCCCGCGTGCTTCACCAGCGAGCCGGGGTCCAGCGGGAACACCGTGTACGGGGTGCCCGCCGCCGCCCACACCGTGTCGTGGTCGAGCAGTGCGCGGTCGGCGAGGACCCGGGTGCGGGTGCGGTGCCCGAACGGGGGGACCCCGCCGATCGCGTAGCCGGTGGTCTCGCGCACCAGGTCGGCGCGGGCCCGGGTGACCGCGCCGGCGCCCAACTCGGCGCGCACCCGTTCCACGTCGACCCGGGACGCCCCGTCGACCAGCACCAGGACGGGGACCCCGTCGGCGGCGAAGACCAGCGACTTGCAGATCTGCGACAGTGCGCAGCCGATCGCGGCGGCGGCCTCCTCCGCGGTACGGGTCGCCTCCGGGAAGCGGCGGACCTCCGGCGCGAGGTGGGACAGCCCCAGCTCGTCGATCGCCTCGATGAACCGGGGGTGTGCCAGGGGCGGTTGGGAAGTCATAGCGACCCACCGTAGCAATCGGTGCATGCCACAGACGGTCGGATTCCCGTCCCGTGCGGTGGTGGCCGAGTCGTTGCGTCAGCCGGCCGACTTGAGCAGCTTCGCCACCAGGGGACCCGCCGAGGAGCCGCCCCGGCCGCCCTCCTGGACGACGGCCGCCCCCGCCACGTCACCGCGCCAGGCGGTGAACCAGCCGTTCGGCTTCTTCTGGCCGTCGACCTCGGCCGAGCCCGTCTTCGCCCCCACGTCCGAGCCGAGTCCGGCCATCGGCTTCGCCGCGGACCCGGACGTCGCGGTGTACCGCAGCAGTTCCCGCAACTGGCGCTGGGCGTCGCCGTCGAGCTTGCGGGGCGCCGACGCCAACTTGCGGTCGTCCACCTCGGGCGACACCAGGTAGGGCTGCTCGAAGGTGCCCGTCTTCGCGGTGGCCACCACGCTCGCCATGTTCAACGGGTTGGCCCGCACCCCGCCCTGGCCGATGAGCGAGGCGGCCTTGGGCGCGTCCTGCTGCACGGGCACCGCCCCGTCGAAGGTGGGCACCCCGATCGTCCAGTCGTTGCGGCCGAGTCCGAAGACGTCCCGGGCGTGCCGGGTGAGGTCGTCGTCCTTCAGCTTCTTGGACTGGGTGATGAAGGCGGTGTTGCAGGAGGAGGCGAAGCTCGCGCGGAACGTGCCCTTCTTGATCTGGAACTTCTCCAGGTTCTGGAACTTCCAGCCGCCGTAGGACGCGTACTTGGGGCACGGGTGCTTCTTGTCCATGCCCGCGAGGTCCTTCTCCAGCAGCAGCGCCGCAGAGACGATCTTCATGGTGGAGCCGGGCGCCAGCGAACCCTGGAACGCGGTGTTGAAGCCCTCTGGGCGGGAGTTGGCGACCGCGAGTATCTCGCCGGTGCTCGGCCTGAGCAGCACCACCGACGCCTGCTTGCGCTTGGCGGTCTCCCGTTCGGCGGCGGCCTGCACCGTGGCGTCGATGGTGGTGCGCAGGGTCCCTGGGGTCCCCTCCGTCAGGGTCAACAGGGTCTTGTCGGGGGCCTGGTCGGCCTTCTTCCGCTCGGCCCCGGCGTCCGTGCGCTGCGCGCCGTCCTGCTTCGCTCCGGCGCGGACCACCCGGAGTTCCACGCCCCCCTTGCCACCGGCCTTCTTCCCGTAGCGCTCGCGCAGCGCGTCCAGTACGCCCCCCAGCGACGGGTGGTCCTTGACGGTGAGTTCCCGGCCGGAGCGGTCGACGGCCTTGATCGGCGGGGTGCCCGACTCCCCGGTCACCAACCGGTCGCCGGGGTGCAGGTCCGGGTGCACCACGGACGGCTTCCAGCCGACGAGCGGCTTGCCGTCGGAAGCGCGGCGCACCACGGTCAGCGCGGACGCGTACTCCAGGGGCTTGCTCTGCCCCGCGTGGGTGACGATCGCCTTGACCGCGAACGGGAAGCGGGCGTCCGCGCGGGTGCCGGGCGTCCCGGTGGCGGGCGTCTCGGTGCCGGCGCCGGGTGTCTGCGCGGGGGTGTCGGGCGTCAGGGTCACCGCACTGACCTTGGCGTCCTTGGTGAAACCGGTCAGGGCGGCCCGGGCGGCCGGCACGTCGTCGGTGAGGGCCGCCGCCTCCGCGGTCCGGCCGCCGCGCCAGGCCGCGAGGAACGCGTCGCCCACCCGGGACACCTCGGCCGCGGTCGGCGGCCCCGTGGGTATCTTCGGCTTCGCCGCGGCCCCGTCCCCGTCGCCGCCGGACAGGGCCCAGGCCCCCAGGCCCGCCCCGCCCACGACCACCACGAGCACCCCGCCCAGCAGGGCCGGCCGCGTCTTCGGGCGCTCGGCGCGCCTTCTCTTGCCCACACGTCCTCCGTTGTTCCCCCGCGGTGCCCGCGAACCCGCAGGGTCCCGCGGCCGTTCCGGCCTCAGCCTAGAACGCTCCCGGGGCGGGCCCGCACGCACACCCCACAGGTGAGGAGACCTGCGGCGCCCGTACGGTTCCGGTTCGAGGCGTTTGCGTCGGGCCGATCGTCGGGCGGCGTCCGTACGCGCGCGGGGTGCGCTCGGGGTGCGCGCGGGGCCTCAACTCCCGTTGCGCAGCACGTCCGCCACGATCGGTCCGGCCGAGTCGCTGCCGCGTCCGCCCTGTTGGGCCACGGCCGCGGCGGCCACGTCCCCCCGGTACCCGACGAACCAACTGTTCGCCGTCGCCTGTCGGTCCACCTCGGCGGAGCCGGTCTTCGCGCCGATGTCCCCGCTGAGCCCGCGCATCGCCCCGGCTCCGCTGCCCACCCGCGCGGTCGCCGCCATCATCTGCCGCAACTGGGCGACGGTGTCCCGGGCGAGCCCGTCGGCCCTCGCGAACTCCCGGTCGTCCAGGGACTTCGCAACGAGGTACGGCTGGCGGAACGAGCCGGTCATGGCCGTCGCCGTTACCGAGGCCATCGTCAACGGGCTCATCTGCACGCGTCCCTGCCCGATGGCGTTGGCCGCCCGTTCGGGGCCGGTGGAGACGGGCACCCGACCGTCGAAGGACGCGATGCCCGTCCGCCAGTCGTCACGGCCCAGACCGAACTTGTCCTCGGCGGTGCGGGTCAGCGACTCGTCGGTCACCGGCTCCTCGTCGATGAGCTTGATGAACGCGGTGTTGCACGAGCGCTGGAAGCTGTTGGTGAAGTCGGCCGAGGTGTTCGGCGTGAGACCGGTGATGTTCTTGAACGTCTGGCTCTGCCACACCGCCGTGTCGGGGCAGGGGGCGGCGCCGTCCGCCGTCACCACGCCGTCCTCGATCAACATGGCGGCCGTCACGATCTTCATGGTGGAACCGGGCGCCAACTCGCCCTGGAACGCGGCGTTGAACTCGTCGCGGCGGTGGTTGGCCACGGCCAGCACCTCGCCCGTGCTGGGGCGCACGGCCACCACCGACGACTCGGGGTAGCGGAGCACCGCCTTCTCGGCCGCCGCCTGGGTTTGGGCGCTGAGGGTCGTCGGCAGTTTGCCCGGCTGGCCCTCGGAGAGGGTGACGAGCGGGGTGTCCGGTACGTCCCCGGCGTGCCGCACGGCCAGCTCCACCCCGGGCGTGCCGCCCGCCCGCTCCCCGTAGACGCCCCGCAGCTGGGTGAGGACCGGCGCCAGCGAGGGGTACTTCTTGCTGTCCAGCACCTTTCCGTCCCGGTCGACGGCCTGCACCGAGGGGGTGGACGCCTTGCCGGTGACCAGGGCGTCGTCCTTCTCCTTCAGCTTCGGGTGCACCACCGACGGCTTCCAGTCGACGAGGGGCCGTCCGGTGGTCACGCCGCGGACGACGGTCAGCGAGGACTCGTAGGCGACCGGTTCGCTCAGACCCTCGTGGGTGACGGTGGCCCGCACCGAGTACGGCACGGTGGCACCGCGGGCCGCCTTGGGCGTGATCTCCACATCGGTGAGGCCGGCCGCGTCCTTGTAGCCGATGAACACCGGCCGTGCCTCGGCCGCGTTGTTGGTGGCCTGGGCCGCCCCGTTCGTGTCGCCCTTCTCCCAGGCGGTGAAGAACGCCTCCGTCGCCGTGCGGACCTCCGCCGCTGACGGGGGCCCGGACTTCTTCGGCTCCGCATCGGATCCGAAGCCCAGTTCGTCGACGAGTACGTAGCCACCGTAGGCCGCGCCGCCGACCATGGCGGCGAACACCCCGCCGATGATCGCCGCCTTCGCTCCGTTGCGCATGCCGTCCTCTCCCTGGGTCGCCCGCTCTTGGAGCAGTGTGCGAACCGTGCTTCGGCCGTGTCGTGGCCCAGCGTAAAGGGCGCACGTGCACGGTGTGACAGAAGAGGCGCGGCGGGGGGCGACGCGCCGTTCGGGGGGCGCGCGCGACGGTCGTTCACCCCGGTTCGCTCCGGGCACCGGACGTTCGTCGGAAGGAGGAGCCCGCCCGCTCCACCAACAGCCAGCCCGCGACGGCCAGGGCGACCGCCGTGGGTGCCGTGACCCGGACGGCGACCAGGACGGCGCCGTGCCCCTCCAGGAGGTCGGCGAAGCCCACCATCGACAGCCCGAGGACACCGAACAGGGCCAGGGTCACCCCCGTCGCCGCGACCGCCCCGGCACCCCGTCCCCCGCCCACCGGCCCACCCGGAGCGGGACGTTCGAAGCGGCTGAACACCGCCACCAGCAGCACCGTCAGGGCGAGCGCCGCGCCCAGCCGCAGCGGCACCTGGGCCCACCAGACGCCGGACGCCGGTTCCGACAGCGGCACGTCCCACGCGAACAGCACCCCGTACACGCCCAGCATCGCCGTCAGGTGCCACAGGAACGCGGTCATCGAGAACCCGCCGGCCACCACCACGCCGCGCCAGACCCGCGGCCGGGCCAGCAGCCGGGCCGCGGGGGACCGCAGCGACTCCACCGCGCCGACCAGCCACAACCCGTGGCACAACAGGGCCAGGGTCGGCGGGGCCATGTTGGAGATCCGCTCACCGGGCATCCCCACCATCGACAACGGGTACGGGCCGAGCGCCACCAACGCCGCCGCGCCCAGCAGTCCCGCCCCCGCGAGGAGCGGCGGGCGGCGCAGCGCCCCGTCGGCGCGCAGGAATCCGAGTTGGTGGACGGCCAGCCAGACGAACGCGAAGTTCAGGAACTCCACGTACGGCACGCCCAGCGCCAGCCGCGCCACGTCCACCAGGACCGCCGCACCGGCCAGCGCGAAGAACGCGCCCCAGCCCCAGCGGTCGTGGGCCCGCAGCAGCGGGGGAGTGAGGGCGGCCATGGCGAGGTAGATCCCGACGAACCACAGGGGCTGGGTCACCAGCCGCAGGGCGGCGTCCAGCCGGGCGTCGTCCGCGCCCGCGAGCGCGAGGCCGAGCGCCACCGCGCCCCAGACCAGCACGAACGCCATGGTGGGGCGCAGCAGTCGACGCAGCCGCGCCCGCAGGAATCCGGCGTACGGGGGCGTGTCCGGGTGCCGGCGCACCAGCGAGCGGTACGACAGGGCGTGCGCGAAGCCGCCCACGAAGAAGAACACCGGCATCACCTGGAACACCCAGGTGAGGATCTGGGCGCGGGGGACCTCGGCGAGGAGGTTCCCGACCCGGGCGGCTCCGTCGGCGTCGATCGTGACGGCGGCCATCAGCCAGTGCCCGAGGACCACGATGCCCAGCGAGGCGACGCGCAACAGGTCCATGTAACGGTCCCGGTGCGCCGGGGTCGCTCCGGCCAGTCGTTCCGTTTCTCGAAAACGCGTTCCCATGTTCGTACGCTCGCTCGCTCCGGACCCGAACGACAGGGTGCGGGTACTCAGTTCACTCCTGAGTACCCGCCAGGGGCCGGCCGTATCGCAGCTTGTCGAGGACGGCGCCGCCGTCGTGGTCCTGGGTGGTGGTCCCGTCGAAGCGCCAGCCGGCCGTCTCGTAGAACCGGCGGGCCCGGGTGTTGTCGGCGAGGACCCACAGTGTGGCGTCCGTGTACGCGGCGCGGTGCATCGCGGTCACGGTCGCCGCGAGCAGGTCCCGGCCGACGCCGGTGCCCCACACGTCGGGGTGTGCGTACAGGGTGTTGACCTCGGCGCGGTGCGGGGCGTGTTCGGCGGGGCCGAAGCCGGCGAAGGCGAGGATGCTCGGTCCGTCTTCGGTGACCAGGACGTCCGTGCGGGGTCTCGCCATCCCGGTCAGCAGTGCCGTCCACGTGCGGGTGGCCTCCTGGATGTCCAGGGCGTCCAGGAACGGTTGCGGGACGATCCCCGCGTAGGCCGTCTGCCAGGTCCTTACGTGGACCTGGGCGACGGCTGCTGCGTCCGTTGCTCGTGCTGGGCGAATGCGCATCCGTTCATGGTCGGCTCCGTTGCCCGGTGCGCACCACGGCTTTTCCCTGCGGGTGCGTTGTCCTGCTCGGTGCGCTGGCGGTTCGCGCAGTTCCCCGCGCCCCCATCCGGGTGCGTCCGCCTGGGGGTGCGCTGTTCTGCGGGGGTGCGTCCCGGCTTCGCGCAGTTCCCCGCGCCCCTGGATCGGGGCGCTTCTCGACGCCGTCGTCGGCCCCACGGGAAACACCCGCCCCGGACACCAGGCACCGCACCCGCGCAGAACAGCGCACCGCCAGGGGAGCGCCCCGTCAGGGGCGCGGGGAACGGCGCGAGCAACCACGACGCACCCGCGGTGAACAACGGGGCCCGGGCAGCGGGCAGCGCACCCGCGCAGGACAACGCACCCGCAGGGGAGCGCACCGAAGGGGCGCGGGGAACGGCGCGAGCAACCACGACGCACCCGCGCAGGACAGCGCACCCGCAGGGGAACGTACCGAAGGGGTCGCGGGGAACTGCGCGGGCGGTACGACTCAGCGCCAATCGCCCGTCACCCAGGCCACCAGCCGAGGATGATCCACGGACCCGTCACACGACACGATGACCGACGTGTCGACGACCTGAACCGTGGCGACGCCTTCCAACTGGCCGGCCAGCCGGGACACGTCACCGGAGAAGTCGCCGGGCTCCCCGACCCGCGCCGGCCGGTCGGACGCGCTCGGCGGCTCGGAGTCGCCACAGCCGACGTGGGGGAGCGGCTGGCCGAGGTACCAGCCGCCGACGAAGACGGCGTACAGGACGGCGGTGGCGCCTAAGCGCCGCGGGGTTATCCAAGTGGGCATCCCGGGAGTATCCCAGGGCCCCGAAGGGCTAGCGGGGGAGGACCGTCGCCCCGTCCGCGGGGGACCCGGTGACCCGGACGGCCCGGCACGACCCGCTCCCCCGGAGAGCCGCCGCAACCGCGACCCCGGCGTCCTCGTCCGCGACGAGGAACGCCGTCGTGGGACCGGACCCGGACACGATCCCGGCGAGCGCACCCGCCCCGCGGCCCACCGCGAGGGTCCGCGCCAGCGACGGGAACAGGGACAGCGCCGCGGGCTGGAGGTCATTGGTCAACGCCCCGGCGAGGGCCACCGCGTCGCCCCGCCACAGCGCGTCCAGCAACTCGGGCGCGGCCTGCGGCACGGGCACCTCGGTCCCCGCGGTGAGCCGGTCGAACTCGCGGTACACCGCAGGCGTCGACAGCCCGCCCTCGGCCGCCGCGAACACCCAGTGGAAGGCCCCGCCGACCTCCAGGGGCCGCAGCCGCTCCCCACGGCCCGTGCCGAGCGCCGCCCCGCCGACCAGGCTGAACGGCACGTCACTGCCGAGTTCCGCGCAGAGCGCCAGCAGTTCGTCCCGGCTCGCCCCGGTGCCCCACAGCGCGTCGCAGGCGACCAGCGCGCCCGCCGCGTCGGCGCTGCCGCCGGCCATGCCGCCGGCTACCGGGATGTCCTTGTCGATGTGGATGTGGACGCCGACCTCGGGGCCGCGCCCGTACCGCGCGGCGAGGAGCTCAGCCGCCCGGGCCGCCAGGTTGGAGCGGTCCAGCGGCACCTCGCCGGCGTCCGGCCCGGAACAGGTGATCCTCAGGCTGTCGGCGGGCGTGACGGTGACCTCGTCGTACAGGCCGACGGCGAGGAAGACGTTGGCGAGGTCGTGGAACCCGTCGGGTCGGGCCGCGCCCACCGCGAGCTGGACGTTCACCTTGGCGGGAACCCGCACGGTCACCGCCGTGCGCGTGCTGTCCACGGTCATCGGGCCGGGTCCTCCTCCGTGACGACGGGTACGGCGTTCTCGGCGATCCGGGCGAACTCCTCGACGCTCAGCGACTCGCCCCGCGCCTGCGGGGAGACCCCGGCGGCCACCAGCGCGGCCTCGGCCGCCGCCGCGGACCCGGCCCAGCCGGCGAGCGCCGCCCGCAGGGTCTTGCGGCGCTGCGCGAAGGCCGCGTCCACCACCCGGAAGACTTCCTGCCGGCTGGCGGTCGTGGCCAGCGGTTCGGTGCGCCGGACCAGGGAGACGAGTCCGCTGTCGACGTTGGGCGCGGGCCAGAACACGGTGCGGCCGATCGACCCGGCCCGCTTGACCTCCGCGTACCAGTTGGCCTTCACGGACGGCACCCCGTACACCTTCGACCCGGGCCCGGCGGCCAGTCGGTCGGCGACCTCGGCCTGCACCATCACCAGGGTCCGCTCGATGCTCGGGAACGTCTCCAGCATGTGCAGCAGCACCGGCACGGCGACGTTGTAGGGCAGGTTCGCGACCAGTGCGGTCGGCGGGGGGCCGGGGAGCTCGGTGACCCGCATGGCGTCCTGGTGGACGAGGGAGAAGCGGTCCGCCCGCTGCGGCAGCCGGGCCGCGACGGTCGCCGGCAGCGCCCCCGCCAGCGTGTCGTCGATCTCGACGGCCGTGACGTGGTCGGCGACCTCCAGCAGTGCGAGGGTGAGGGAGCCGAGTCCCGGCCCCACCTCGACCACCCGGTCCTCGGGGCGCACCTCGGCCGTGCGGACGATGCGGCGCACGGTGTTGGCGTCGATGACGAAGTTCTGGCCGCGCTGCTTGGTCGGCTTCACGCCGAGCGCCGTCGCCAGCTCACGGATGTCGGCGGGGCCCAGGAGCGGGTCGGGGTCGGTGCTGCTCACCGGTCAAGGGTACGGTCCCCCGGCCGCCGCCCCTACCGCCCCGCCGCCCCGGTCGGGGTCAGTACCCGAAGGCGCGGGCCGTGTTCGCGGCGACGGCCGTCGCCAGGGCGTCCTCGGTCATCCCCTTGACCTCGGCCATCGCCCGCAGGGTGACGGGGATCAGGTACGGAGCGCCTGGGCGTCCCCGGTACGGGGCCGGGGTGAGGAACGGTGCGTCGGTCTCCACCAGCACCAGTTCCGGCGGGGCCACCGCGAGGGCGTCCCGCAGCGGCTGCGCGTTCTTGAAGGTGACGTTGCCGGCGAAGGACAGGTAGTAGCCGTGCCGGGCGCACACCTCGGCCATCTCCGCGTCGCCGGAGAAGCAGTGGAAGACGGTGCGCTCGGGGGCGCCCTCCTCCTTCAGTACGCGCAGCACGTCCTCGTGGGCGTCCCGATCGTGGATGACCAGGGCCTTGCCGTGCCGTTTCGCGATCTCGATGTGCGCGCGGAACGAGCGTTCCTGCGCGGCCCGGCCCTCGGGCCCGGTGCGGAAATGGTCGAGTCCGGTCTCGCCGACCCCCTTGACCTGGGGGAGCGCCGCCAGCTCGTCGATCGTGGCGAGCGCTGCGTCCAGGGCGGCGTCGCCGCCGGCCGGGCGGGCGTCCTGCCGGGACCAGCCGTCGGGGTCGCCGAGCACGATCCGGGGGGCCTCGTTCGGGTGCAGGGCCACGGTCGCGTGCACGGACGGGTGGGCCGCCGCCGTCTCGGCCGCCCACCGGGACCCCGCCAGGTCGCAGCCCACCTGCACGACCGTGGTCACCCCCACGGAGGCGGCCTTCGCCAGCGACTGGGCGACCGTGTCCGTCTGCATGTCGAGGTGGGTGTGCGAGTCGGCGACCGGGACGGACAGCGGCGCGGGCAGCGGCGGCGGCGCGTCCTTGTCGGCACGGTCACGGCTGGCGCGGCGGGCGCCGTCGGCGGGCTTCGAGGTCGAGGACATGACTCGATCCTACGAACCCCGTCGGCCCCACCCGGAACACCGAGACCACCGAGAAGCCCCGGAAGCCCCGGAAGCCCCGGAACACCGGGAACGTCCGGTGGGGCCGGCGGTCCGTGGCCTCAGCCGGCGTCCCGACGGTGGAACGGGTGCAGGAGGTGGGAGAAGCGCCAGTGGTGGTGCGGCCGGTGCGCGGCGTCGGTCTCCGGGGCCCCCTCGGCCTCCGGGCCGTCCTCGCGCTTGTGCCGGTGGATGATCGGCTCCGGGTGGCGCAGCAGGTCCTGCACGGACGACACCTGTCCGGCCCGCATGATGCGGACCAGGTGCGCTCCGCAGTTCAGGCAGGTCGGGCGGCTCAGCGGCGACGGCACCCGCTGTCCGTCCGCCAGGTAGGTCACGTACGCGTGGCCCTCCGCGTCGATGTGGTGCTCGATCTCGTACGACTGTTCCCAGCCGTGCCCGCACCGCATGCAGGCGAAGGCGTACGACTCGTGGACGACGGTGGCCGCCGCACGGGGGTGACCGGTCCCTGCGATCTCACTCATGCCAGCTCCTCTTGTCCTGCGGACAAGCGCCGTCGAGCGCGGGATGCTGCCCCGACGGCGTGGGGGGACGGGTACGTCCTCCTCACCCCAGTGGACGCCTCGGCCGGCCCGGACGCATCAGGGCTGTCGAGTGTTGGCGCCGATTTGGTCTGCTCCTGCCCCGAGGGGCCGGTGAGCGGGCCCGGCTTTGCCTTCCACGGTAGTCCTTTGCCCGGGCTTGGCGCTCACCGAGGCGTGTTCTTTGCCGCCACCACGGCGTCGAACACCTCGCGCTTGGGCACGCCGGCGTCGGCGGCGACCGCGGCGATGGCCTCCTTGCGCCGTTCGCCCGCCTCCTCCCGGTCCCGGACCCGGCGCACCAGCTCCTCGGGGCTCAGGTCCGCGGGGCCCGGCTCCGGGGCGCCCTCGACCACGACGGTGATCTCGCCCCGCACCCCGTCGGCCGCCCAGGTCGCCAGCTCGGCCAGCGGCCCGCGCTTGATCTCCTCGTACGTCTTGGTCAGCTCGCGGCAGACCGCGGCGCGCCGCTCGGTCCCGAAGACCTCCGCCATCGCGGCGAGCGTGTCGGCGAGCCGGTGCGGGGACTCGAAGTAGACGAGGGTGCGCCGCTCCCGCTCGACCTCCCGCAACCGGGCCAGCCGCTCGCCCTGCTTGCGCGGCGGGAACCCCTCGAAGCAGAACCGGTCGACCGGCAGTCCCGACAGGGCGAGCGCCGTCAGCACCGCGGAGGGGCCCGGTACGGCGGTGACCCGGATGCCGTGCTCCACGGCCGCGGCGACCAGCCGGTACCCCGGGTCGGACACCGAGGGCATGCCCGCGTCGGTCACCAGCAGCACCCGCGCCCCGCCCACCAGGGCCTGGACGAGCTCCTTCGTGCGGGCGCTCTCGTTGCCCTCGAAGTACGACACGACGCGCGCCGTCACCTGGACGTCGAGGCCCTGGGCGAGCCGCCGCAGCCGGCGGGTGTCCTCGGCGGCCACCAGGTCCGCCGCCGACAGCTCCGCGGCCAGCCGCGGCGGGGCGTCCGCGAGGTCCCCGATCGGTGTTCCGGCCAGTACGAGAGTCCCACCCACATCAGTCACCCTTCCAGTCTCCCAGCACTCCCGGCTCCTCGGTCCCGGCCCGTCCCGGCGCCCCGGCACCCACATCGGGGAACGCGCCCCCCGACGGACGGGTGCGGGGGCGGCGGCGTACAGAGCCGTTCCCTACGATGGCGCGGTGACGAGTACCGCGTCCTCGACGGACACCCGGCAGGACCAGCCCGCCGCACCGCACCCCCCGGCCTGGCGGCACCGCCTGCGCCGCTTCGGTCACAACCCGCGCCCCCGGGGCGACCTCCGCGGCCAGCTGGTGCCCCCGTACGCCGAGCCCGGCCCCCGACTGTGGACGGTGCTCAGGGTGCCCGTCCGGGCGGTGGGTCCGCTGCTGCGCTGGTCGTCCTGGCTGGGTCCGCTGGTGGTGGCCGTCCTCGCGGGTCTGCTGCGGTTCTGGAAGCTGGGCAGCCCGAAGGAGGTGATATTCGACGAGACGTACTACGCCAAGGACGCCTGGGCGATCATTCACCGCGGGTTCGAGCTGAACTGGCCGGCGAAGAACATCAACGAACAGGTGCTCGAACAGGGCTCCTCGATCACCCTGCCCGAGGGCGCCGCGTACGTCGTGCACCCGCCGCTCGGCAAGTACCTCATCGGCGTCGGCGAATGGATGTTCGGGTTCGACCCGTACGGCTGGCGGTTCATGACCGCGGTGCTCGGCACCCTCTCCGTGTTCATGCTGTGCCGCATCGGACGCCGACTGCTGCGCTCCACGTTCCTCGGTTGCCTCGCCGGCGCGCTGATGGCCGTCGACGGCCTGCACTTCGTGATGAGCCGCACCGCGCTCCTCGACCTGATCATCATGTTCTTCGCCCTGGCCGCGTTCGGCTGCCTGCTGATCGACCGGGACCGCACCCGGGCCCGGTTGGCCGCCGCGCTGCCGCTCGGCGAGGACGGACTGCCCCGGCCCGACGCGCGGATCGCGGACACCCTGCGGTTCGGCTGGCGCCCCTGGCGGATCGCCGCCGGGGTCAGCCTGGGCCTCGCCGCGGCGACCAAGTGGAACGGCCTCTACTTCCTCGCCGCGTTCGCCCTGATGTCGGTGCTGTGGGACGTCGGCGCGCGCCGGGTCGCGGGCGCCGAACGGGCCTGGCTGTCGGTGCTGAAGCGGGACGTGTGCCCCGCCTTCCTCGCCACCGTGCCCGTCGCGCTCGTCACCTACCTCAGCACCTGGATCGGGTGGATCATGTCCCCCGACAACGGCCGGGGCGGCTACTTCCGTGACTGGGCGATCACCCGGGGTCAGGACACCGAATGGGGCTGGGTGCCGGACTGGGCCCGCAGCCTGTGGCACTACGAGGCCGAGGTGCTCGCCTTCCACAAGGCCCTCGACTCGCCGCACCGCTACGAGTCGAACCCGTGGAGCTGGATCGTCACCGGGCGCCCCGTCTCGTACTACTACGAGCCGTCCGCGCCCGGCATCGACGGCTGCCCCGTGGACACCGTCGACAAGTGCGCCAACGAGGTGCTCGCCCTGGGCACCCCCATGCTGTGGTGGACGGCCTGCTTCGCGCTGCTGTACGTGCTGTGGCGGTGGCTGCTGCGCCGCGACTGGCGGGCCGGCGCGATCCTGTGCGGGGTCGCGGCCGGGTACCTGCCCTGGTTCCTGTACCAGGAGCGGACGATCTTCTACTTCTACGCGGTCGTCTTCGTGCCGTTCCTGTGCCTCGCGGTGGCGATGCTGGTCGGCGCGCTGCTCGGCCCCAAGGGGTCGACGGAACTGCGCCGCACGGCGGGCGCGGCGGGCTCGGGCGTCATCGTCCTGCTCATCGCGTGGAACTTCATCTACTTCTGGCCCATCTACACCGGCCAGCCCATCTCCATCGACTCCTGGCGCGCCCGCATGTGGCTCGACACCTGGATCTAGCCACCGGTCAGGAGATCCGGGCGACCGGCGGCGTGCAGCCGTCGGCCCGCCCGGGCGGATGGGTCGGTGATCAGAGGTCTTCTTCCCGGTGGAGGCGGGCAGCGAGGTCGGTCGCCCAGGCCAGTGCCCAGGCACGGAGAGCAGCGGTTGAGGCGCACGGACCAGCCCCGGCGGGTGAGCCCCTCAACGACGGTGTGCGTGATGTCGGCCATGGGGGCGGGGTTCTCGGTGGCGACGTCGAGATCCTGGCTGAGGCGTTCGACCAAGCCGTGGGCCTGCACCGCGTATCCGCCGGTCACCACCAGCGGGTAGGGGCTGCCGATGGCGAGCACGTCGGCGAGGAGCCGGCGGTGGAGGGGGCTGAGGTTCACGCGGAGGCCGCGGCGGTGCCGGGGGTGAGGTCGGTGAAGGCGGATTCCCACACGTCGCGGACCGTACGGCTGATCAGCGTGCGCAGCACCGGCCACTGGCTGAGCAGGAGGTCGCGGTTGAGGAAGTGCACGAGGTCGTCGTGCTGGCCTTCGGCGAGGACGGCGCGGTAGAGGCTCATGCAGGACCGGGGGCGGTCGAGGTCGAACGAGCGCAGCCCTGACCAGACGACGTGGAGCGGCAGGTCGACGGGGCCGTTCGCGGGGCCGGTGAGCTCGTCCAGGCAGGTGGGAAGCCGTCCGGCGTAGCGGGCGCGCAGCACCTCGGCGGCTGGCGGCAACTGAGGGGGAGGGGAAGCCTGGGCCATGCTCCCGATTATGGCCCGTCACGGTGACACTGCACGGCAGTGAGGCCGACCGGTCGTGACGGCCCGGGTCGGTGGCCCCGGCCGGGGTCCCGGTCGGGGTCCCGGCGCCCCGGGAGGGGGAGGTGAGCGGGCCGACTAGGCTGGAGGGCCGGTCCATCCCCGCGGCAGGAGCCCCATGGCAGTCAACCTCGTCAGTGTCGAGTCCGTCGGCAAGGTGTACGGCACCCGTGCCCTGCTCGACGGGGTGTCGCTCGGCGTCAGCGAGGGCGACCGGATCGGCGTCGTCGGTCGGAACGGGGACGGCAAGACGACCCTCGTGCGGATGCTCGCCAAGCTGGAGGAGGCCGACACCGGCCGGGTCACCCACAGCGGCGGGCTGAGTCTGGGCGTGCTCACCCAGCACGACTCCCTCGACCCGACCGCCACCGTCCGGCACGAGGTCATCGGCGACCTCGCCGACCACCAGTGGGCCGGCAACGCCAAGATCCGCGACGTGCTGACCGGGCTCTTCGGCGGGCTGGACCTGCCGGGCTTCCCGCAGGGCCTGGACACCGTCATCGCGCCGCTCTCCGGTGGGGAACGCCGCCGGGTGGCGCTCGCCAAGCTCCTCATCGAGGAGCAGGACCTGATCGTCCTCGACGAGCCGACCAACCACCTCGACGTCGAGGGCATCGCCTGGCTCGCGGCCCATCTGCGGGCCCGCCGCTCCGCGCTGGTGTGCGTCACCCACGACCGGTGGTTCCTGGACCAGGTGTGCACCCGGATGTGGGACGTGCAGCGGGGCAAGGTCCACGAGTACGAGGGCGGCTACTCCGACTACGTGTTCGCCCGCGCCGAGCGGGAGCGCATCGCTGCCACGGAGGAGGTCAAGCGGCAGAACCTCGTCCGCAAGGAACTCGCCTGGCTGCGCCGGGGCGCCCCGGCCCGCACCTCCAAGCCCCGGTTCCGCGTCGAGGCGGCCAATGAGCTGATCAAGGACGTGCCGCCGCCCCGGGACACCTCCGAGCTGATGAAGTTCGCCAGCTCCCGGCTCGGCAAGACCGTCTTCGAGTTGGAGGACGTCACCGTCCAGGCCGGGCCCAAGACCCTGCTCCAGCACATCACCTGGCAGCTCGGCCCCGGCGACCGGTTCGCCCTCGTCGGCGTCAACGGCGCCGGCAAGACCTCGCTGCTGCGGGCCCTCGCCGAGGCCTCCCGTACACAGGGCGAGGCCCAGCCGGCCGCCGGGCGGGTCACCGTCGGCAAGACGGTGCGCCTCGCGTACCTCTCGCAGGAGGTCTCCGAACTCGCCCCGACACTGCGCGTCCTGGAGGCCGTCCAGCAGGTGCGGGAGCGGGTCGACCTCGGCAAGGGGCGGGAGATGACCGCGGGGCAGCTCTGCGAGACCTTCGGCTTCGGCAAGGAGAAGCAGTGGACGCCGGTCGGGGACCTCTCCGGCGGCGAGCGGCGACGGCTCCAACTGCTGCGGCTGCTGATGGACGAGCCGAACGTCCTCTTCCTCGACGAGCCCACCAACGACCTGGACATCGAGACGCTGACCCAGCTGGAGGACCTGCTCGACGGCTGGCCCGGCTCGATGGTCGTCATCTCGCACGACCGGTTCTTCGTGGAGCGGACCACCGACCGGGTGTACGCACTGCTCGGCGACCGTGCGCTGCGGATGTTGCCCCGTGGCATCGACGAGTACCTGGAGCGGCGCGAGCGGATGGCGTCGTCCGCCGCCCAGTCGACGTCCGCCCCGGCCGCCGCCGCACCCGCCGCAGCGGCGCCGAAGGGGCGTTCCTCCGCCGAGACGAGGGCGGCGCAGAAGGAACTCCAGCGGATCGAGCGGCAGATCGACCGGATCTCCGGCAAGGAAACCGGGCTGCACGAGCGGATCGCGGAGCACGCCACCGACTTCGAGAAGGTCGCCACGCTCGACGCCGAACTGCGCGCGCTGGTCGCGGAGCGCGAAGACCTCGAAGCCCGGTGGCTGGAGCTCGCCGACGAGGCCGAACCGGCGTGATCGCGCCACGGCGGCCGGGCCCTCCGGTCGCCGTCCCCGCTTCCGCACGGCCGTTGTGGTCCTCCGGGTGCACGGTCTGCACCGGGGGCGTGAAGGGGGCGTAACAGGGGGATCACAGGGCCGTCCGCCCTTGGGCACAGGACCTGTGCGGGCCCGGAGCGCCGGGTGGCGTGGTGATACAAAGGGCCACCGAGACCAGAACGCGTACGCGCGTTCACGTACCGCCAGGCGCGCAGCAAATCAGTGAAGGGGGAGCGCTGATGAGTCAGCCGCCCGACGACCGCATGCCCACCCAGGGTGCGACACCGAACGATTCCGGCCAGCCCGCGTCACCGCCACCCCCAGCGGGCCCGCCCACCGCGCCGGCACCCGGGTACGGCTACCCGCAGGCCCCGCCGCCCGGTGCGGTCGCACCCCAGCCGGGTGCGTACCCGCAGTCCGGCCCGTACGGCGGGCCGTCCGGTCCGTACGGCCCGCAGCCCGGTGCGCAGCCGGGGCCCTACGGCCAGCCGGGCCCGTACGGCCAGCAGCCCGGTCCGTACGGTCAACCGTCGGGGCCCTACGCCCAGCAGCCGGGACCCTACGGTCAACCGGCTTACCCCCAGGGGCCGTACGGGCAGCAGCCGCCCACGGCCTCCTATCCGGGGGCGCCGCAGCCCCCGGCGCCGGGCAAGCGGAACCCGTTCCGGGGCAGGACCGGCATCGTCGTCGCCGGGGCGGTCGCCCTGGTCGTCGTGGCCGGTGGCGCCGTCATCGCCCTCACCGGCGGCGACGACCAGAAGGACGACCCCGTCAAGAAGGACCCCGTCGCGGGCCCCAGCACCGCCCCGAAGCCGAGCGCCTCGGCCTCGGTCGACCAGGGAGACGGCAGCGGCAACGGCGGCGACGGGGCCGGCGGGAGCGTGGGCGTCGAGGAGCTGAACGAGGGCCGCAAGGACGGCGACTCCCGGGTGCTCTGGTACCGGCCCGCCCCGAAGGTGCCCGGCTCCGGCGCGGACGCCCCGGGCCTGTGGGTGCTCGGGGACCTCGTCGCCAAGGCCGCGTACAAGCAGGTCGTCGGTTACGACGCGGACGGCGGCGCGGCCCGGTGGACGGTGGACCTGCCGTTCAAGGTCTGTTCGGTCACCAAGGAGGCGAGCGCCGACGGCAAGGTCGTCGTCGCCCACATGAGCGGCGTCAGCGACCGCGCCAAGTGCAACCAGCTCCAGCAGATCGACCTGAAGACCGGGGCGAAGGGCTGGACGAAGAAGGTTCCCGACGGCGACCTGCTCGACAGTGCCCTCACGTCCTCGCTCCACCTGGTCGGCGACACCCTGGTGGTCGGCCGGCAGTCGTCCGGCGTGGGGTACGACGTGGACAGCGGCAAGCAGCGGTTCACCGTGGACAAGTACGGCACCGACTGCTACCCGGCCGCGTTCACCGGCGGCAGCAAGCTGCTCTCCGTGGCCTCCTGCGACCCGGGGGGCGACGACCAACACGACGAGCTGCGCCAACTCGACCCGGCCACCGGCAAGGCGCAGTGGACGAAGCGGTTCCCCAAGGGCTGGCGGATCTCCCGGGTGTACTCCCTGGACCCGGTGGTGCTCTACCTGTCCAACGACGCCAAGAAGCAGTGGAACGTCACCGCGCTCAAGAACGGTTCGGGCACGGTGCGTTCCCAGGTGTCCCTGAACGAGGCACCCGAGCCGGACTGCGGCTGGGCCAGCTTGGACCGCGCGTTGCAGAGCTGTACCGGGGTCGCCGCGGACGCCAACACGCTCTACCTGCCGAGCAAGGTGAAGAAGGACGGCACGAACGAACTCATCGCCGTCAACCTGAACACCGGCAAGGAGAAGTGGCGCGCCAAGTCCACCGGCACCGGACGGTCCCTGCTCCCGTTGCGCGTCGAGGACGGCTCGGTCATCTCGTACGAGAAGCCGACCTACGAGGCGGGCGGCGTCGTCACCGCGACCCCGGTGGGCGGCGGCACCCCGAAGAAGCTGCTCCAGAACCCCGCGGGCGCCGCGGCCATGGAGGGCACCTTCTACGTGAAGGCGATCGCGTACCAGGACGGTCGCTTCTACATCTCCACCACCATGCTGACGAACACGAAGAGCAATGCGGAGCAGAAGCTGATGATGGCCTTCGGTCCCTGACCGCCGGCCCCCTAGGCCCGCAGTTCCGCAGTTCCGTACTCCGCAGTTCCGTACTCCGAGTCTCCCGAGGTAGACACGTCATGAGCCACCCGCCCCAGCCGACCGACCCGCCCGGCGGGCAGCCCGGGGACGCGCCCGGGGCCCCGCAGCCCCCGGAGCCGGGCGGCGCCCCCATGAGCTTCGGCAAGCCCCAGGACCCGCCCCCCGGCGGGTTCGGCGCCCCGCAACCGCCGCCCCCGGCCGGTGGTTTCGGCGCACCACAGCCCCCCGCCGGCGGTTTCGGCGCCCCGCAGGAGCCGCCGCCGGGCGGATACGGCGCCCCGCAGCCCCCGCCGCAGCCGGGCGGCTACGGCACCCCGCCCGCCGGCGGCTACGGCTACCCCGCAGCACCGCCCGGACAGCAGGGTCAGCCGCCGCAGGGTGCGGCGGGGTACGGGTACCCGGGGGCCCCGGGACAGTCCGGTTACGGCTACCCGGGTCAGCAGCCGTACGGGCAGCCCGGCCAGCAGCCGTACGGGCAGCCGGGCCAACAGGGCTACGGCCAGCAGCCGTACGGTCAGTACGCGGCGCCCACGGTGCCCGTGGCCCAGCAGTCCGGTGCCCCGGCCCGCCGCACCGGGCTGCGCAACCCGGTGACGCTGATCATCGGCGCGGCGGCCTTGGTGATCGCCCTGATCGTCGGCGGTGGCGTCCTGTACGCCGGGCAGCAGGACGACGACAAGAACACCTCCGCCGGCAAGGACGAGAAGGGCGGCGCCGGCTCCGAGAAGGGCACCGGCGACAAGGGCGGTTCCGACGGCGGCGGCGCGGCGGGCGGCGGCCCGGCCGTCGCGGGTGGCGAGCCCCGCGAGAAGGCGCCCTCCAACACCATGGCCAAGCCCCTGTTCCAGGTGGCCGCACCGGTGGTCAAGGACGACAGCACCATCCCGGTCGCCGGTTCCTGGCTCACCGACAAGGTGTACGCGAAGTCGGGCGTCGGCGAGGTCGTCGGCTACGACCCGACCAGCGGCGAGGAGCGGTGGACGGTGAAGCTGACCGGCCCGGTCTGCGCGGCCGGCCGCCACGTCACCGCGGACAACCGCACGGCGCTGATCGCCCAGCCGTCGATGCCCACCAAGGAGAAGCCGTACCAGGGCTGCACCGAGGTGTCGGTGCTCGACCTGGACACCGGCAAGCTGCTGTGGACGAAGACCGCGAAGTCCGCCGACCGGACCGTCTCCTTCGACGAGGTCACCATCGGCGCCGGTACGGTCGCCGCGGGCGGTTCGGCGGGCGGCGCCGCCTGGAGCGCCGCCGACGGCGCCGCCCTGTGGGCCCCCAAGCTGGGCGAGCCCTGCTACGACGCCGGGTACGCGGGCGGGGAGAACCTCGTCGCGGTCCGCCGCTGCGGTGACCTCGACAGCCGGCGCCTGGAGATCCAGAAGCTGGACCCGAAGACCGGCAAGCCGCTGTCCACGTACAAGATGGCGACCGGTGTCGACTACGCGAGCGTGGTGTCCACCAAGCCGCTCGTGGTCGCCGCGGACATCGGCGACTCGGCCGGGGACGGCAGTTCGATCTCCGACTTCTTCGCCATCGACGAGGAGACCGGCAAGCTGCGCTCGAAGTTCACCGCCGAGGGCGAGAAGTACGCGGCCCGGTGCGACGCGACCCGGGTGGATCAGTGCAAGCTGCTCGCCGTCGGGAACGACCGGCTCTACCTGCCCACCGAGGAGCACGACGGCTCGGAGGAGTTCACCGACACCAACGAGATCGTCGCCTTCGACCTCGCCACCGGCAAGCTCTCCGGCGCCCGGGCCGACGCGGGCGACGGCTGGGTCCTGAGCCCGATCCGCATGGACGGCAGCAACCTCATCGCCTACAAGCGGCCCCCGTTCGACAAGGGCGGTCAGGTCGTCAGCCTGAACGGGTCCACCCTCAAGGAGACCGTCCTGATGGAGAACCCGTCGACCGAGTCCTCCCGGGAGCCCGAGCGGTCCTTCATGCCGGACTACTCCGAGTACCTCTTCGGCAGCGGGCGCTTCTTCATGAGCGCGGTCTACGCGTCGAAGCCCTACAGCAAGGACGAGGACAAGTTCCTGGCCGTGGCCTTCGGTACCGGCTGACGCCCGCATCACGGGCCGACGCCCCCTGAACGGCGCGACTCCGCCCCCGCTTTCCCCGGTCCACCTCGGGGCAGACGGGGGCGGAGGCGTGTTCAGGGGGGCGCACGGAGGCGCGCGCCCGCGCTCGGTCATGGGCGTGCATTCGGGGCGTTCCGGGCCTGGAAGGCGGCTCGTTCCCGCCGTCGCGGGGGGTGCGCGGTGCGCTGGGGGCCCGTAATCCAGGGGTGGGTGTCGCGAGGCGTGCCCAAGGTATTACCGTCGGCTTCTCATCCGTTACGGCAGCGATCCGTCGAACAAGCGTGTAGCTTCCGGATGACGAGGGCAGGGGGTCCGGATCTGTGGGGGACCGGGCGGGGAAAGTGGGGGGTGACACTGTGGGTGTGCGGCTCATGGTCGTCGATGATCACAGGCTGCTCGCCGAGGCGTTGGCCTCGGCGCTCAAGCTGCGCGGGCACCGCGTGCTGGCCGCGGCGGCGCCCGCGGCGGGCGCGGCGGAGTTGGTGATCTCACGGGCACCGGAAGTGTGCCTGTTGGGCACCGCGGCTCCGGCGGAACCAGGCGTGTTCGATCCCGTGGTGCGGATCAAACGGGACCGCCCCCAGGTGGCGGTGGTCGTCCTGGGGCCGGTTCCGTCGCCCCGGGGGATCGCCGCGGCCTTCGCCGCGGGGGCTTCCGGCTACGTGCGCCACGACGAACGGATCGAGGGCGTGGAGCGGGCCATCATGAAGGCCCGTGCGGGGGAGTCCGCGGTGGCGCCGCAACTCCTCCAGGGCGCGTTCAGCGAGTTGTTGAACCCCGCGGCCCAACCCGACGACGAGGGGCAGCGGCTGCTCCAGATGCTGACGCCCCGCGAGGTGGAGGTGTTGGTGCGGGTCGCCGACGGCGAGGACACCCGGCTGATCGCCGCGGGCATGGGCATCGCGCCCTCCACGGCGCGCACCCATGTGCAGCGGGTGCTGATGAAGTTGGGTGTGGGGTCGCGGTTGGAGGCGGCGGCGCTGGCTGCGCGCACCGGGTTGTTGGACCGGGCGGGGCCGTTGGTGCCTTCGCCGGGGGCGGCGCTTCATCCGGGTTCCTCCGGGGGCTGAGTTCCGGTTCTGCTTCAGCGCGCTTCGTCGGTGGTTGCGGCGGGGCGCGCTCCCGTGTGTGCGCAGTTCCGTGCGCCGGGGTGCGCGGGGCGGTTCCTCCCCGGGTCCCTCGGGTGGGGCCTTCCGGCGGTGCGTTGGTCCCCCTGCGGGTGCGTGGGGGTTGCTCGCGCCGTTCCCCGCGCCCCTTTGGGGCGCTTCGCTGCGGGTGCGTTGGCCCGTGCGGGTGTGTGGGGGGTGCTCGCGCCGTTCCTCGCGCCCCTTGGGTACGTCCACCTCTGGCTGCGCTGTCCTGTTCGGTGCGCTGTCGTTCTGCGCAGTCCCCGCGCCCCTGTCGGGGCCGCTCTGGCCGTTCCTCGCGCTCCTTTGGGTCTTGCTGTGCTCGGGCCCGATCGTTGTGGTGGGGGATTTGATCGAGGGTGGATGTTGTTTGATTCTGATGAGGTGAATTCCCTATATGCCTTGACCGGGGTCGTCGGCTCGTGATTTGTTGTGTTTGATTCTGTTGGATCTTTGGAGGTCGGTAGGGACCGCCGACGAGGAGTGCCGCAGTGAAGAAGACGTCGACCCGACTGGCCGACGGCCGGGAGCTCATCTACTACGACAGCCGCGACGACACGCTCCGCACGGCCGCCGACCCCCGGCCGCTCGCGCCCGTCACGACCACGTCCGAGGTCCGCCACGACCCGCTCCTCGGTGACGACGTCGCCATCGCCTCGCACCGCCAGGGGCGCACCCACCTCCCGCCCGTGGACGAGTGCCCGCTGTGCCCGTCCACCGGCGCCCGGCCCACCGAGATCCCCGACACCTCGTACGACGTCGTCGTCTTCGAGAACCGGTTCCCCTCCCTGGCGGGGGACTCCGGCCGGTGCGAGGTCGTCTGCTTCACCCCCGACCACGGGGCGTCCTTCGCCGACCTCACCGACGAGCGGGCCGCCCTCGTCCTCGACGCCTGGATCGACCGGACCGCCGAACTGTCCCACCTGCCCTCCGTGGAGCAGGTGTTCTGCTTCGAGAACCGGGGCGCCGAGATCGGCGTCACCCTCGGCCACCCGCACGGCCAGATCTACGCGTACCCCTTCACCACCCCCCGCACCGCCCGGATGCTGCGCTCCACCGCCCGGCACCGCGCCGCCACCGGGCGCAACCTCTTCGACGAGGTGCTGGCCCGCGAACTCGCCGACGGCAGCCGGGTCGTGCTGGAGACCGGGGCGTGGGTCGCCTTCGTGCCCTACGCCGCGCACTGGCCCTACGAGGTGCACCTCTACCCCAAGCGCCGGGTCCCCGACCTGCTCGGCCTGGACGACACCGCCCGTGCCGAGTTCCCCGGCGTCTACCTCGACCTGTTGCGCCGCTTCGATCGGCTCTTCGGCCCCGAGGCGCCGCCGACCCCGTACATCGCGGCCTGGCACCAGGCGCCGTTCACCACGCCCGCGGCGGGCGGGGCGGGCGAGCTGGCCGACCGCGACGAGTTCGCCCTGCACCTGGAGCTCTTCACCGTTCGCCGTACCTCCGGCAAGCTGAAGTTCCTCGCCGGTTCGGAATCCGGCATGAGCGTGTTCATCAACGATGTGCCGCCGGAGGACGCGGCACGACGACTGCGGGAGGCAGCACCCCGATGAGCACCCGACACACCCCGACCATGCAGGCCACGCCCAGCGGCCGTTACTTCGTCACCGGCGGCGCCGGGTACATCGGCAGTGCCGTCACCGCGCTGCTGCTGGCCGCCGGACACCGGGTGACCGTCCTGGACGACCTGTCCATCGGCTTCGAGGACGCCGTGCCGCCCGGCGCCGCGTTCGTCCGGGGCCGCGTCCAGGACGCCGCCCGCTGGCTGGACGGCTCCTACGACGGCGTCCTGCACTTCGCCGCGTCCTCGCAGGTCGCCGAGTCCGTCGCCCGGCCCGAGAAGTACTGGCAGAACAACGTCGGCGGCACCATGGCGCTGCTCACCGCGATGCGGGACGCCGGCGTGCGCCGCCTCGTCTTCTCGTCGACCGCCGCCACCTACGGCGAACCCGTGCGGACCCCGCTCACCGAGACCGACCCGACCGTCCCCACCAGCCCCTACGGCGCGTCCAAGCTGGCCGTGGACCACATGATCGGCGGTGAGGCGGCGGCCCACGGGCTGGCCGCGGTGTCCCTGCGCTACTTCAACGTCGCGGGCGCCCACCGCGCGCCCGACGGCACCCTGTACGGCGAGCGGCACGAACCCGAGTCGCACCTGATCCCCCTGGTGCTGCGGGTCGCGGCGGGCGAACGGGACACCGTCCACGTGCACGGCGACGACTACCCGACGCCCGACGGCACCTGCGTGCGCGACTACCTCCACGTCAGCGACCTCGCCGAAGCCCATCTGCTCGCGCTCGGCGCCGCGGCCCCCGGCGAGCACCTGATCTGCAACCTCGGCAACGGCAACGGCTTCTCCGTCCGCGAGGTCGTCGCCACGGTCCGCGCGGTCACCGGCCACCCGGTGCCCGAGACGCCCGGGCCCCGCCGCCCCGGTGACCCCGCCGTCCTGGTCGCCTCGGCCGCCACCGCCCGGGACCGGCTCGGCTGGCGGCCCGGCCGGCCGGACCTCGCGGACATCGTGGCCGACGCCTGGGCGTTCGCCCGCCGGGCCGCCGTGCGCTGAGCCCGTCCCGCCCCGCCGCCCCGTGACCGCCAGCCCGACCGGCCCCGCCGCCCCGCGGACCGTCCACCACGCCGAGGGACCCGCCATGACGCCCACCGACCCCACCGCCCCGGACGCCGCCACCGCCCCGGGTGCCGGCACCGACCCGTCCACCGCTCCCGAAGCCGTCGCGCGGGCCTTCGAGGAGCTGTACGGGAGCGTCCCCGAAGGGGTGTGGGCAGCGCCCGGCCGGGTCAACCTCATCGGTGAGTACACGGACTTCAACGAGGGCTCCGTGATGCCGCTGGCCCTGCCGCACACCGTGGTCGCGGCGGTGTCCCGCCGCACCGACGGGGTGCTGCGGCTGCACTCGGCGAACGCGCCGGACCCCGCCGCGGCGCCGGTGGAACTGCGCACGGCCGAGCTGGCGCCCCGCTCCGGCGGGGGCTGGTCCGCCTACCCGGCCGGGGTCCTGTGGGCGCTCGCCCGGGCCGGGCACCGAGCGGTCCTCGACGGCGCCGACGTGCACCTCGCCTCCACCGTGCCGACCGGCGCCGGGCTCTCCTCGTCCGCCGCCCTGGAGGTGGCCACGGCGATCGCCCTGGACGAGCTGTACGCCCTCGGGCTCGACCGTCCCGGGCTCGCGCGCCTCGCCCAGCAGGCCGAGAACGCGTACGTCGGCGTGCCCTGCGGGGTCATGGACCAGATGGCGTCCGCGTGCTGCGTGCCCGGTCACGCCCTGCACCTCGACTGCCGGGACCTGAGCACCCGACAGGTCCCCTTCGACCTGGCCGCGCACGGGCTGCGGCTCCTGGTGGTGGACACCCGGGTGCAACACGCCCTGGGCGACGGGGCGTACGCCGAGCGGCGCGCGGGGTGCGAACAGGGCGCGCGGGAGTTGGGTGTCTCCCATCTGCGCGACGTCCCGTACGACACGCTCCCGGACGCGCTCGCGCGCCTCGGCGACGAGCGCGTGCGCCGTTACGTGCGGCACGTGGTCACCGACGAGCAGCGGGTCGCCCGGGTCACCGCCCTGCTCGGCACGGGCACCCCCGAGGCGCTGCGCGCGATCGGCACCGTCCTCACGGCGGGCCACCACTCGCTCCGCGATGACCTGCGGGTCTCCTGTCCCGAACTCGACCTGGTGGTGGCTGTCGCGAACGCGGCGGGCGCGCACGGGGCGCGGATGACCGGCGGCGGCTTCGGCGGTTCCGCGCTCGTCCTCGTCGAGGAGTCCGCCGCACCCGTGGTGGGGGACGCGGTGCGGGCCGCCTTCGACCGCGCCGGCCACCGGGCGCCCCGGATCTTCGACGCGACCGCCTCGGCCGGAGCGCGCCGAATCGGCTGAACCCCGCGCACCGGCACCGGACCCGACACCGACACCGTCTCCGATCTGCGGGCGGTGTCGGTTCACGCGGTAGATGACCCCCGCACTTTGTCGACTTCTGTCTCAATACGAAGCATCAGACCCGCCTCGAACTGCGAGGTCAAACAGTTCCCCAAATAGGCTTCCGCTTCTGCCGGGCGGCCTTACTCTGATGGGCAGCGCCGGTGGGGGCCGGCGTCGATCAGGGGGCGAGACAGTCGGGTACGACGCCCGAAGTGGGGGTAGCAGTCCAGGCACGGCGACGGTCGTGCGGCTGCGGCGACTCGTGCCCGGACCGATCCGGGTCCGGGTTCCACTCGGGGCGCCGCACCCGCTCAGGTCGTCCCCCAAAGGGGGTTTCTGTGGTTCGTATTCGCGCGCTGGTCGTTGACGACCATCGTATTTTCGCCGAGTCGCTCGCGGCGGCGCTCGCCGCCGAGCCCGATGTCGAGGTGTCGGCGGCCGGCAGTGGTCCGGCGGCCCTGCGCTGTCTGGACCGTGCAGCGGCCGACGGGCGCAGATTCGACGTACTGCTCGTCGACGCCGACCTCGGCGCGGCGGCGGTGGGCGTCCTGCCCGGGGTGCGGCCGACCGTGGCGGTCGCCGGCGGGACCGACCCGGTGCCCACCGTGGACGGGATCTCGCTGGTCGCCGCGGTGCGGCAGGCGCAGCCCGGGGTCCGCACGGTGGTGCTCGCCGAGAAGGACGATCCGCGCCGCGCGGCGCAGGCCCTCCAGGCGGGTGCCAGCGGCTGGGTCGCCAAGGACTGTTCGCTGTCGCGGTTGCTGAACGTGATCCGGGGGGTGCTGCGGGACGAGACCCATCTGCCGCCGGCGCTGCTCACGGGGGTGCTGCGGGAGCTGACCGCGGCCCGCAAGCACCGCACGGAGAGCGAGCGGCTGGTCGAGTCGCTGACCCCGCGCGAGCGCGAGGTGCTGCGCTGCATGGTCGCGGGCCTCGGCCGCAAGGCGGTCGCGGAGCGGCTGTTCCTGTCCCCGCACACCGTGCGCACCCATATGCAGAACGTGCTCGGGAAGCTCGGCGTGCACAGCACGCTGGCGGCGGTGGCGCTCGCCCGGCGGGCCGGGGTGGGCCCCGTGGACCTCGAAGCGGCCTCCTAGGCCGGTACGGCCGGTGCCGGTCGGGTGGCGACCGCGGGCCCGTGCGGGGTCAGCCGGGAATGTTGTCGAACGGGGCGGTGAGCTGTCTCAGCAGTGCGGCCAGCTCGCCGCGCTGGGCGCGGGACAGCTCCGAGAGGATCGCCCGTTCCTGGTCGAGCAGACCCGCCAGCGCCTGGTCGGCGCGGTCCCGCCCCTCGGGCGTGAGCCGTACGAGGACGCCCCGCCGGTCGTTGGGGTCGGGGAGCCGTTCCACCAGGCCCTTCTTGGTGAGCCGGTCGATCCGGTTCGTCATGGTGCCCGAGGTGACCAGGGTCTGGGTGAGCAGTTGGCCCGGGGACAGCTGGTAGGGGGAGCCGGCCCGGCGCAGTGACGTCAGCACGTCGAACTCCCAGGGCTCCAGCTGGTGTTCGGCGAAGGCCAGTCTGCGTGCGCGGTCGAGGTGTCTGGCCAGCCGGCTCACCCGGCTGAGCACCTCCAGGGGCTCCACGTCGAGATCGGGGCGCTCCCGGCGCCACGCTGCGACCAGCCGATCGACCTCGTCCTCCATGGCGATCAGTGTAATAGGTCTGTCGACGTGAAGTCTCTTGATGTCAAGATAGGTTTGGGAGCGGTGGACGGTCCACCGCCTCGCGAGGAGGACGCCGTGCCCGCCGTACCCGTCTGGGACCCGCACCAGTACCTGCGCCACGCGGACCACCGCGGCCGGGCCTTCGTCGACCTCCTCGCCCGGGTGCCCGAGCCGCCCGGCGGGCCGGCCCCGCGCATCGCGGACCTGGGGTGCGGGCCCGGCAACGTCACCACCCTGCTGGCCGAGCGCTGGCCCGCCGCGCGGATCACCGGGTACGACAACTCCCCGGACATGCTGGAACGGGCCCGGAAACTCGCCGGGCCCACCTCCGGCGGCGGCCGGCTCGACTTCGCGCACGCCGACGCCGTCCGCTGGGCGCCCGACCCGGCCGAGCCGTACGACCTGCTCATCAGCAACGCCCTGCTCCAGTGGGTGCCCGGGCACACCGACCGCTTCGCCGACTGGATCGCGGGCCTCGCGCCCGGCGGCACCTTCGCCTTCCAGGTGCCCGGCAACTTCGACGCGCCCAGCCACGCCCTGCTGCGGGAACTCACCGGCTCCCCGCGCTGGCGACAGCGGCTCGACGGGGTGCTGCGGCACGGGGACGCGGTGCGCGAGCCCGCCCAGTACCTCGCCGCGCTGGCCGCCCTCGGCTGCGAGGTGGACGCCTGGGAGACCACGTACCTGCACGTGCTGGGCGGGGACGACGCGGTGCTCGACTGGATCACGGGCACCACGCTGCGGCCCGTACTGGCCGCGTTCGACGGCGACCCCGAGGAACGGGACGCCTTCCTGGACGAGTACCGGATCGCCCTGCGGCGCGCCTACCCGGCCGCCGCGCACGGCACGGTGCTCCCGTTCCGCCGCATCTTCGTAGTAGCCCGCCGCAGCTGACCCCCGCCGAGACAGCGCCCCCGAGCCCGAACGCACCAGCTCAGGGGCGCGGGGAACTCCGCAAACCCCCAGCGCACCCCGCAGAACAGCGCACCCGAGACCGGACGCACCTGATCAGGGGCGCGGGGAACTGCGCAAAATCGCCCACGCACCCGCACGGGCCAACGCACGCGCAGCAGATCGCACCAGCTCAGGGGCGCGGGGAACTCCGCAAACCCCCAGCGCACCCGCACCGGACAACGCACCCGCCCAGGACAGCACACCCCGAGCCGACCGCACGGTCACGTGTGCCGGTGCCCCATCAACCGCGGCTTGGGCTCCAACCCGTGGAGCCCATGCCACGCGAGGTTCACGAGGTGCGCCGCGACCTCCGCCTTCTTCGGACGGCGCACGTCCAACCACCACTGCCCGGTCAGGGCGACCATCCCCACCAGCGCCTGCGCGTACAGCGGCGCCAGCTTCGGGTCGAAGCCCCGGCTCTTGAACTCGCGCCCCAGGATGTCCTCGACCTGCGTCGCGATGTCGGAGATCAACGAGGCGAACGACCCCGTGGACTGGGCGACGGGCGAGTCCCGCACCAGGATGCGGAACCCGTCGGTGTACTCCTCGATGTAGTCGAGGAGGGCGAACGCCGCCTGTTCGAGCAGTTCCCGCGGATGCCCGGCGGTCAGCGAGCCGGTCACGCCGTCCAACAGCCGACGCATCTCCCGGTCCACCACCACCGCGTACAGGCCCTCCTTGCCGCCGAAGTGTTCGTACACCACCGGCTTGGACACCCCCGCCTTCGCGGCGATCTCCTCCACCGAGGTGCCCTCGAAACCCTTGGCCGCGAAGAGGGTGCGGCCGATCTCCAGCAGTTGCTGGCGGCGCTCCGCGCCGGTCATCCGGGTGCGGCGGGTGCGCCGCGGCTTCTCGCTGGAGGTGCTGGAGTCGGTCGCCACGCCGTCCATCATGCCGGTTCGGCGGCTTCCTGCTTGCGCCGGGAGTCGATCCGCTCCTGTGACGGCCAGCGCACGTCGTACGCCCAGCCGAGCTTCTCGAACCAGCGGATCAGCCGGGCCGAGGAGTCGACCTGCCCGCGCATCACCCCGTGCCGCGCCGACGTCGGGTCCGCGTGGTGGAGGTTGTGCCAGGACTCGCCGCAGGACAGCACCGCCAGCCACCACACGTTGCCCGAGCGGTCCCGGGACCGGAACGGGCGCTTGCCGACCGCGTGGCAGATGGAGTTGATCGACCAGGTCACGTGGTGCAGCAGGCCCACCCGGACCAGGGAACCCCAGAAGAACCCGGTGAACGCGCCCCACCACGACATGGTCACCAGCCCGCCGATCAGCGCCGGCAGCGCCAGCGAGAGCAGCGTCCAGTACACGAACTGGCGCGAGATGAGACGGATCGCCGGGTCCTTCACCAGGTCCGGGGCGTACTTCTCCTGCGAGGTCTGCTCCTCGTCGAACATCCAGCCGATGTGCGCCCACCACAGGCCCTTGAGGAGCGCCGGCACCGTCTCCCCGTACCGCCACGGCGAGTGCGGGTCGCCCTCCGCGTCGGAGAACTTGTGGTGCTTGCGGTGGTCGGCGACCCACCGCACCAGCGGCCCCTCCACCGCGAGCGAGCCCGCGACGGCCAGCGCGATCCGCAGCGGACGCTTCGCCTTGAAGGAGCCGTGCGTGAAGTAGCGGTGGAAGCCGATCGTGATGCCGTGACAGCCGAGGTAGTAGAAGAAGACGAGCAGCCCCAGGTCCAGCCAGCTCACCCCCCACCCCCAGGCCAGGGGGACGGCGGCGGCGATCGCGAGGAAGGGCACGGCGATGAACAGCACCAGCGTGATCTGCTCGATCGACCCCTTCTGCTCGCCCCCTAGGGTCGCGGACGGAATCGCCTGGTCGGACCCTTCTGACGCCGAGGAGGCGTCGTCGAGCACGTCGGAGCGGGTGGTCATGGGGAGTTCCCTGGGGGGTCGGGGGCATGGGGAGGGGGACGCGTGCGGTCACGGTTCCTACGGTTCCGTAACCTACGGCGACGTAAGTATGGCAGTGCGCCCCCGCTCGGCAAGAGGCCCTTGGCCGCGCGTCCGCTCGGACACCTATCCTGGGGAGCGGCCGGACAGCGTCGTCCGCTCTGTGTTCGTCCCGGGCCCCGAGCGGTGCCAGCCGCCCTCACCACGGACAACCCCGGGTTCCCCTCCAGAAGCGCCTCAACACTGCAAGGAGCCGCACCTGTGAGCAGTGCCGACGACCGGACCACCACCACCAGCCCCGAGCTGCGGGCCGACATCCGCCGACTGGGTGACCTCCTCGGCGAGACCCTGGTCCGCCAGGAGGGTCCCGAACTCCTCGACCTCGTCGAACGCGTCCGCCGCCTCACCCGTGAGGACGGGGAGGCCGCCGCCGAACTCCTCGGCGGTACGGAACTGGAGACCGCCGCCAAGCTGGTGCGCGCCTTCTCCACCTACTTCCACCTCGCGAACGTCACCGAGCAGGTCCACCGCGGACGCGAACTGCGGGCCAAGCGCGCCGCCGAGGGCGGACTCCTCGCGCGCACCGCCGACCGCCTCAAGGACGCCGACCCCGAGCACCTGCGGGAGACGGTGGCGAACCTCAACGTCCGCCCCGTCTTCACCGCCCACCCGACCGAGGCGGCCCGGCGCAGCGTCCTCAACAAGCTCCGCCGCATCGCCGCCCTGCTGGAGACCCCGGTCGTCGAGGCCGACCGGCGCCGCTACGACACCCGCCTCGCCGAGAACATCGACCTCGTCTGGCAGACCGACGAACTGCGGGTGGTGCGTCCCGAGCCCGCCGACGAGGCCCGCAACGCCATCTACTACCTGGACGAGCTGCACGCCGGAGCCGTCGGTGACGTCCTCGAGGACCTCACCGCCGAACTCGAACGCGTGGGCGTGAAGGTTCCCGACGGCTCCCGCCCGCTCACCTTCGGCACCTGGATCGGCGGCGACCGCGACGGCAACCCCAACGTCACCCCCCAGGTCACCTGGGACGTCCTGATCCTCCAGCACGAGCACGGCATCAACGACGCCCTCGAACTCGTCGACGAGCTGCGCGGCTTCCTCTCCAACTCCATCCGCTACACCGGGGCCACCGAGGAACTGCTCACCTCCCTCCAGGCCGACCTGGAACGCCTCCCCGAGATCAGCCCCCGGTACAAGCGGCTGAACGCCGAGGAGCCCTACCGCCTCAAGGCCACCTGCATCCGGCAGAAGCTGGAGAACACCAAGACGCGCCTGGCCAGCGGCACCCCGCACGAGTCCGGCCGCGACTACCTGGGCACCGCGGAACTGCTGCGCGACCTCACCCTCGTCCAGACCTCACTGCGCGAGCACCGGGGCGCGCTGATCGCGGACGGCCGGATGAACCGCACCATCCGCACCCTCGCCGCCTTCGGTCTGCAACTGGCCACCATGGACGTCCGGGAGCACGCGGACGCCCACCACCACGCCCTCGGTCAGCTCTTCGACCGGCTCGGCGAGGAGTCCTGGCGCTACACCGACATGCCCCGCGAGAACCGCACCAAGCTGCTCGCCAAGGAGCTGCGCTCGCGCCGTCCGCTCGCCCCGACCCCGGCCCCCCTGGACGCCGCCGGGCTGAAGACCCTCGGCGTCTTCGGCACCATCAAGCGCGCCCTGGAGGTCTTCGGGCCCGAGGTCATCGAGTCGTACATCATCTCCATGTGCCAGGGCGCCGACGACGTGTTCGCCGCGACCGTGCTGGCCCGGGACGCCGGACTGATCGACCTGCACGCCGGCTGGGCCAAGATCGGCATCGTCCCGCTGCTGGAGACCACCGACGAGCTGCGCGCCGCCGATGTCATCCTCGACGGCATGCTCGCCGACCCCTCCTACCGGCGGCTGGTCGCCCTGCGCGGCGACGTCCAGGAGGTCATGCTCGGCTACTCCGACTCGTCCAAGTTCGGCGGCATCACCACCAGCCAGTGGGAGATCCACCGCGCCCAGCGCCGACTGCGGGACGTCGCCCACCGCTACGGGGTCCGGCTGCGCCTGTTCCACGGCCGCGGCGGCACCGTCGGCCGCGGCGGCGGCCCCTCGCACGAAGCGATCCTGTCGCAGCCCTGGGGCACCCTGGAAGGCGAGATCAAGGTCACCGAGCAGGGCGAGGTCATCTCCGACAAGTACCTCGTGCCGTCCCTGGCCCGGGAGAACCTGGAACTGACCGTCGCCGCGACCCTCCAGGCGTCGGCCCTGCACACCGCGCCCCGCCAGTCCGTCGAGGCCCTCGCCCGCTGGGACGCGGCCATGGACGTCGTCTCCGACGCCGCCCACGGTGCCTACCGCGAACTGGTCGAGGACCCCGACCTGCCCGCCTACTTCTTCGCTGCCACCCCGGTCGACCAGCTCGCCGACCTGCACCTGGGTTCCCGGCCCTCCCGCCGGCCCGACTCCGGCGCCGGACTCGACGGCCTGCGCGCCATCCCGTGGGTGTTCGGCTGGACCCAGTCCCGCCAGATCGTCCCCGGCTGGTTCGGGGTCGGCTCCGGGCTCAAGGCGCTGCGCGAGGCCGGACTCGACGGCGTCCTCGACGAGATGCACGAGCACTGGCACTTCTTCCGCAACTTCGTGTCCAACGTCGAGATGACCCTCGCCAAGACCGATCTGCGGATCGCCCGCCACTACGTCGACACGCTGGTGCCCGAGGAGCTCAAGCACGTCTTCGACGCCATCGAGGCCGAGCACGCGCTCACCTGCCGCGAGGTCATGCGGATCACCGGCGGGGAACGCCTGCTCGACACCCACCCGGTGCTCCAGCAGACCTTCGCCATCCGCGACGCCTACCTGGACCCGATCTCCTACCTCCAGGTGTCGCTGCTCGCCCGCCAGCGGGCCGCCGCCGCCCGGGGCGAGGAGCCCGATCCGCTGCTCGCGCGGGCGCTGCTGCTCACCGTCAACGGGGTCGCCGCCGGCCTGCGCAACACCGGCTGACCCGCGGGGGACCTAGACCGTCACGACGGCCGCCGTCAGCAACGCCAGCGCGGCGGCGGCCGTCGCCCACGCCGTCCGGGGCATCCGCACGCCCCCGGCGATGATCACCGCGGCCAGCAACAGGGCGCCGCCGAGCGGCACCCACGCCCGCAGCAGCCCCGCCCGCCCGGTGCGCACCACCTGGTCGGTGTCCGGCTTCACCACGACGGGTATCCGGTCGCCCGGGTCCGCGCCCACCGACTGGTCGAGCACCACCCGCCCGCGCGCCTGCGAACCCGAGGACCCCGGCGCGTAGGCGCCCACGCACTCCTCGGCGTCGCACCCCTCGACCGTCATCGTGCCGCGCTCGCGCCCCTTGGCCAGCATCACGTGCTGCGCCGTGCCCCAGGACGCCCACACCCCGGCGATCAGCAGCAGCAGCGCCACCACGCCCATCAGGGTCCGGCCCGCCCAGGACACCGCGATCCGGCCGGCAGGACGGGAGTGAGCTCTGTGACCCGAGTGGGCGCGCGTCGCCATGGCCCGGATCCTTGGCCATCGCCGACGCCCGGTCAACCGCCCTCCGTGACTTGCCCCGAGATGTACACCTCCCTGTGACCGGCTCCACCCCGGGCGGACCGCCCGCACGGGCGAAAGGGCCTAGGTGTTGTACGTGCCCTGCGCCCGCTCCAGGCCGTCCGCGACGAGGCACTCCACCGCGTCGGCGGCCCGGTCGACGAAGTAGTCCAGCTCCTTGCGCTCCGTGGACGAGAAGTCCTTCAGCACGAAGTCGGCGACCTGCATCCGGCCCGGCGGCCGGCCGATCCCGAACCGCACCCGGTGGTAGTCGGGCCCCATCGCCTTCGTCATCGACTTCAGCCCGTTGTGGCCGTTGTCGCCGCCGCCCAGCTTCAGCCGCAGCGTCCCGTAGTCGATGTCCAACTCGTCGTGGACCGCCACGATGCGCTCGGTGGGCACCTTGTAGAAGTCGCGCAGCGCCGTCACCGGGCCGCCCGACAGGTTCATGTACGACAGGGGCTTGGCGAGCACCACCCGACGGCTGGCCGGACCGGGCGGACCCGTGCGCCCCTCCAGCACCTGCGCCTGCCCCTTGGTGGCCCGCTTGAACGTCCCGCGCATCCGCGCGGCGAGCAGGTCCACCACCATGAAGCCCACGTTGTGCCGGTTCATGGCGTACCCCGGTCCGGGGTTGCCCAGACCCACCACCAGCCAGGGCGCGTTGACGTCGTCCGTCATCGGTTTCGTGCCTCCTGAAGTCCCCCACGGCCACAGCCGTCGCCCGGACGGGGCGACGGCTGTGGGAACACGGCGCTGTTGCGGTGGAGCGGACGTCCCGGTGACCGGGACGCACGGCTCACGCCTCGGCGGTCTCGCCCTCGGCGGCGGGGGCCTCCTCGGCCTGCGCGGCCAGCACCTGGATGACGACGGCGTCGTCCTCGACGGCGAGGGACACGCCGGACGGCAGCACGACGTCCTTGGCGAGCACCGAGGCACCGGCCTCCAGGCCCGCCACGGAGACGGTCACCGACTCGGGGATGTGGGTGGCCTCGGCCTCGACGGGCAGCGAGTTGAGCACGTGCTCCAGCAGGAAGTTGCCCGGCGCCAGCTCACCCTCGGTCAGGACGGGGATGTCGACGCTGACCTTCTCGCCGCGCTTCACGAGGAGCAGGTCGACGTGGTCCAGGGAGCCCCGGACGGCGTCGCGCTGGACGGCCTTCGGGATCGCGAGCTCGGTGTGGCCGTCGAGGTCCAGGGAGATCAGGACGTTCGGGGTGCGCAGCGCGAGCAGCAGCTCGTGGCCCGGCAGCGTCAGGTGGACGGGGTCCGTGCCGTGCCCGTAGAGGACGCCGGGGACCTGGTCGGCGCGGCGGATGCGGCGCGCAGCGCCCTTGCCGAACTCGGTACGGGACTGGGCGGTGAGCTTGACCTCGGACATGTGCACTCCTCGTAGATGGGGAATCGATGATGGCCGTCACCCGGCCGTACGACTGGCCTGCTACGAAGAGCGCGTCGATAACGGACCGCCGCACCCAAGAAGTGCGGCCTCCCTCGCCGAGCAACTCGACCAGCTTACTCGGCGGGCAGGCCGCACTCCAAAAGGATCATCCGGGGATCACCCGGGACCCGCGCTCACGGGGCCCGCTCACGGGGCCGGGCGGCGCACCGCAGGACCCGCGACGGCTCCCGGGGTCCGGCTCGTGGCCTACTGCTCGTCGAACAGGCTCGTGACCGAGCCGTCCTCGAACACCTCGCGCACGGCCCGGGCGATCGTCGGCGCGATGGACAGGACGGTGATCTTGTCCAGTTCCAGCTCGTTCGGGGTGGGCAGGGTGTTCGTCAGCACGAACTCGCTCACCTTCGAGTTCTTGAGCCGGTCGGCCGCCGGGCCGGACAGCACGCCGTGCGTGGCGGTGACGATGACGTCCTCGGCACCGTGCGCGTACAGGGCGTCCGCCGCGGCGCAGATGGTGCCGCCCGTGTCGATCATGTCGTCCACCAGGACGCAGACGCGGCCCTTCACGTCACCGACGACCTCGTGCACGGTGACCTGGTTGGCCACGTCCTTGTCACGGCGCTTGTGCACGATCGCCAGCGGTGCGCCCAGCCGGTCGCACCAGCGGTCGGCAACCCGCACCCGGCCCGCGTCCGGCGAGACGACCGTGAGCTTCGAGCGGTCGACCTTGGCGCCCACGTAGTCCGCGAGGATCGGCAGCGCGAACAGGTGGTCCACCGGGCCGTCGAAGAAGCCCTGGATCTGGTCGGTGTGCAGGTCCACCGCGAGGATGCGGTCGGCGCCCGCGGTCTTCATCATGTCCGCCACCAGGCGCGCCGAGATCGGCTCGCGACCGCGGTGCTTCTTGTCCTGGCGGGCGTACCCGTAGAACGGCACGATCACGGTGATGCTCCGCGCCGACGCCCGCTTCAGGGCGTCGATCATGATGAGCTGCTCCATGATCCACTTGTTGATCGGCGCGGTGTGGCTCTGGATCAGATAACAGTCCGCGCCGCGCGCCGACTCCTGGTAACGGACGTAGATCTCACCGTTGGCGAAATCGAACGCCTTGGTCGGCACGATGCCGACTCCCAGCTGGTGGGCGACCTCCTCGGCCAACTCGGGGTGGGCGCGGCCGGAGAAGAGCATCAGTTTCTTCTCGCCGGTCGTCTTGATCCCGGTCACAGCACAGTCTCCTCGACGTGTTCGCAGCTGCTGCACCCGTCCGCGTTCCGCACCGACGAGTCAGCCGAATCAAATGCCCCAGTCCAGCGGAATGAGTGCACCTATCACGGTACGCGCTATCGGACGCCCCCGAATCCGGTCAGCTTTCGCCAGTGGCCTCCCCGGCCGCCGACTCGGCGGCCTTCGCCGCCGCGCTCCCCGGACGCTTGCGGGCCACCCAGCCCTCGATGTTCCGTTGCTGGCCCCGGGCCACCGCCAGCGAACCCGCCGGAACGTCCTTGGTGATCACGGACCCGGCGGCGGTGTACGCCCCGTCCCCGATGGTGACGGGCGCCACAAGCATGTTGTCCGCGCCGGTGCGGCAGTGCGAGCCCACCGTCGTGTGGTGCTTGTCCTGGCCGTCGTAGTTCACGAACACGCTCGCGGCACCGATGTTCGTGAAGTCGCCGATCGTCGCGTCCCCCACGTACGACAGGTGCGGCACCTTGGTGCCCTCGCCGATCGAGGCGTTCTTCATCTCCACGAACGACCCCGCCTTGGAGGCCGGACCGAGCCGCGTGCCCGGCCGCAGGTACGTGTACGGGCCCACCGACGCCCCCGCGCCCACCTCGGCCGCGTCCGCCACCGTGTTGTCGACCCGGGCGCCCGCGCCGACCACCGTGTCCCGCAGCCGCGTGTGGGGGCCCACCTCGGCGCCCTCGCCGATCCGCGTCGCACCGAGCAGTTGCGTACCCGGCCACACCACCGCGTCCCGCTCGAAGGACACCGACACGTCGACCCAGGTCGAGTCCGGGTCCATCACCGTGACGCCGTCCAGCATCGCCCGCTCCACCAGCCGCGCGTTCAGCGTCCGCCGCGCCTCGGCCAGCTGCACCCGGTTGTTGATCCCGGCGATCTCCCGGTGGTCCGCCGCGACCGAGGCGCCCACCCGGTGCCCCGCCTCGCGCAGGATGCCCAGCACGTCGGTCAGGTACTCCTCGCCCTGGCTGTTGTCCGTGCGCACCCGACCCAGGGCGTCCGCCAGCAGCACCCCGTCGAAGGCGAACACCCCCGAGTTGATCTCCCGGACCGCGCGCTGCGCCGCGGAGGCGTCCTTGTGCTCCACGATCGCCGTCACCGCGCCCGACGCCGGGTCCCGGACGATCCGTCCGTACCCCGTGGCGTCCGGCACCTCGGCCGTCAGCACGGTCACCGCGTTGCCGTCCGCGGCGTGCGTGCGCGCCAGCTCCCGCAGCGTCGCGCCGGTGAGCAGCGGGGTGTCCCCGCAGACCACGATCACCGTGCCGGTGAGGGTGCCGCCCAACTCCGCCAGGCCCGTGCGGACCGCGTGACCGGTGCCGTTCTGCTCGTGCTGCACGGCGGTGCGGGTCTGCGGGTCGATCGCCGCCAGGTGCTCCGCGACCTGCTCGCGGGCGTGCCCCACGACCACCACGAGCCGCTCCGGCTCCAGTTCGCGGGCGGCGGCCAGCACGTGGCCCACCAGGGAACGGCCGCAGATCTCGTGCAGGACCTTGGGTGTGGCCGATTTCATACGGGTGCCCTCACCCGCTGCGAGAACGACGACGGCGGCCGGGCGAATGGCGCTCACGGTATGCCCTTCGGCTTTCGGTGCTTGGTGCTGACATCCGCAGGATACCGGGGCGTACGGGGCCGGAAATGGGCGCGGGCCCCGACCTGGTGGCAGGGGCCCGAACGCCGTGGCTCCGCCGGCTGGATTCGAACCAGCACTACAAGGCTTCAAAGGCCTGCGGGCTACCGTTACCCCACGGCGGATCACTGCCCCGAACCTTACCCGAGTCGACCGTGCCCGCCGTCAAGTTCCCGGTCGAACACCGGCCGTCCGACGGCGGGGTGGCCCGGCCCCGTCCGCGGGTCGCACGGGTCGTGCGCCCGCCCGCCGAAACTCCCCGGGCGGCGTGCACCCGCCCCCGTACGCTGGGGGCATGACCACGACGGGGGAAGTCCACCGCGCGGCCTTGACCGGGCCGTGGTGGTGGGCACGGCGGCGCAGCGCCGTACTGGACGTCACATTGGCCGTGGTGTCGGCCGTGGAGTGCGCGAAACAGGGCACCACCTTCGCGCGGGACGTCGGCCTGCCCTTCGCGGTGGGGCTGGTGTTCGGCCTGCTCGCCGGCGCGACCCTGCTGGTGCGGCGGCGGTGGCCCATCGTGGTGGTGCTCGTCGCCATCGCGGTCACCCCCGCGGAGATGGGCTTCCTGCTCAGCGTGGTGGGTCTCTACTCACTGGCGGCCTCGGAGTGCCCGCGCCGCATCACCGCGGGCCTCGCCGGTATGTCCCTGGTCGCCGTGCTGATCGTCTCGTACGTGCGCACCGACCAGCAGGCGGACGCCGGGGTGGTGCCCGGCGAGGGGTGGGTCGTCACGTTCATCGCCCTGACGATGTCCCTCGGGCTGACCGCCCCGCCGGTGCTGCTCGGCCTGTACGTCGGGGCGCGGCGCCGGCTGATGGAGAGCCTGCGGGAGCGGGCCGACTCGTTGGAGCGGGAGTTGCAGTTGCTCGCGGAGCGCGCGGAGGAGCGCGCGGAGTGGGCGCGCAGCGAGGAGCGCACCCGGATCGCCCGCGAGATGCACGACGTGGTGGCCCACCGGGTCTCGCTGATGGTGGTGCACGCGGCGGCGCTCCAGGCGGTGGCCCGCAAGGACCCCGAGAAGGCGGTGCGCAACGCCGCCCTGGTGGGCGACATGGGGCGGCAGGCGCTGAGCGAGCTGCGGGAGATGTTGGGGGTGCTGCGGACCGGCGACGGCTTGTCCGCGCCCGCCGCGGGCAACGAGCGCAGGGGCCGTGCCGAGCCGGTGCCGCTGGCCGCGGTGGGGGCCGCCGCCGCGGCGGCGGCCTCGCGGGCCGCCGGCCCCGCCCCGGTGGGGGAGGGCCCCTGTCTGGCGGACCTGGACGAGTTGGTGGGTCAGTCGCGGGTGGCGGGCGTGGTGGTCGTGCTGTCCGTGGAGGGGGAACTGCGGGCGTACGCGGCCGAGGTGGAGCAGACGGCGTTCCGGGTGGTGCAGGAGGCGTTGACCAACGTCCACAAGCACGCGGCGGGCGCGAAGACGTACGTGCGCCTGGCGCACCGGTTGTCCGAGATCGCGATGCAGGTGGAGAACGAGGCGCCGCCGCCGGTCACCGAGGGCGGCTGCGGTGCGCGGCTGCCCAGCGGGGGCAACGGGCTGGTGGGCATGCGGGAACGGGTCGGCGCCCTGGGCGGCGTGTTCGTGTCGGGGCCCACCGACGCCGGCGGGTTCCGGGTGTCCGCGGTGATCCCCTGCGGGGCGGCCTGACCGGAGCCCCCGCCGGTCGGCCCCGCACCACGGGCCCGTTACGACGCCGGTGCGGTGGTGAGGCGGGGCGGCAGGGCGCCGGTGACCAGCGTGATGAGCGCGGTGTCCAGATCGGGACCCAAGTACCAGTCGCCGGTGTGGTCGAGCCCGTAGACGCGGCCTTCGGCGTCGATGGCGAGCAGCGCCTGGTGGTCGCCCGGGGCGGGGGAGCCCGCGACGATCTCCTCGCCGAGGGGGCTGACTTCGGTGCCGAGCGCACGGCCCAGGTCGGCGAGGGTGCGGGCCAGGTGCAGACCGTGCAGCGGGTCGAGGCGGACGGCGGTCGGTGCGACCGGCCGACCCGGCCCGGCAGGCATCGGCCCGGGGGCGAGGTGCAGGCCGCCGAACTCGGCCCACGCCTCGACGGCCGCGGGGAAGACGGCGTGTTCGTGTCCGCCGGGCGAGGTGTGGGCGCGCAGGGTGTCGGCCCAGTACTCGGCCTGCTTTATGTCCCAGCGGCCGGGCTCCCAGCCCGCTGCGCGCAGCGCGGCGTCGACGGGGACGGGGAAGCGGGTGGTGGAGCTGCGGTCGGGCTGCATCTGCTCTCGTTCGTGGGGGTGCGGGGCGGGTGCTACGCGTACTACGGGCTGACGGGGTGGTGCGGGTCAAGGGGTGGTGCCGGCGGGTGCCGGGCGGTCGACCTGCGCCCGCCCGGGGCGGTCATCGGGGGCCGATCACGCGGACGCCGAAGTGGCTGGCCAGGGCGGTGCAGGCCCGGCACGGGTGGGCGAACGTGCCGTGCAGCGGGTCGTCGTCCTCGCGGATGCGGCGGGTGGTGAGCTTGGCGTGCCGCAGCGCCTTGCGGCCCTCGCCGTTCGTCATCGGCTTGCGACGGGCGCGCTTGGAGCGCTCGGCGTCCGCGGTGGTGAGGTGCCGGGAGATCAGGAGCGTCTCCGCGCAGCGCCCGGTGTAGCGGTCGCGGCGGTCGCTGGTGAGCGTGTCCAGGAAGTCCTGGACGAGGGGGTGCAGCGCGGGGGGCCGGTCGCCGCGGGCCGCCGTGCCCGTGAGGGTGGCGCCGTGCACGGAGAGCGCCGCCGCGACGGTAGGGAGGATGCCGTCACGACGGTGGGCGAGCACCGGGGCGTCCAGGGTGCGCTCGGTGCTCCAGCCCACCCGGGGGTCACCGGTCGCCGTGGCGGACCGCGTCGGCCCGGTGGGCCGTGCGGACCCCGTCCGCTGTGCCGGTTGTGCCTGTGGTGTTCTCATCGGCTGCGTGTTCCCTCCCCGCGGGAGGGTGCCTGGCTGGTCGTCGCCACCCCGCGTGCGGTGTATCAGCCTGCCAAATTCCGGCGCCGCTGTGGAAGCTGCGGCGTTGCGGGGCAGGCCGTCTCGCGTGTCGCTCGTCGTACGGTCACGTCGGTGTGACAGCAGGTCACCGAATCGGTGGCCCGATGACCGCCGTTGCGGTTCGGCATAGGCTGTCGCCGACTCACGTTCCGTCCGCATCGATGACGTACATGATCACGCATCGATCGATCCCAGCGCCGCAGGGGGGCTACCGCCATGACGACAGGTCGGCTCGGGCAGCAGGCCGCGCCGCCGAACGCGGCGTACGCCGGGCAGGTCGTGCACTTCCCGGACCCGGTCCGGGCCGCACGCCACCCACGGGGGGTGCGGGTGGACGAGCACGGTCACCCGGACTTCGCACCGTACGCCCGGGCCGCCGCCGAGATCGCCGAGCCACCGGCCGGTTTCGGCGTGGACGAGCTGCGGTTGACGGACTACGTCTCGGCGAACGCGGTGCTCGCGGCGGAACGCCACGCGCTGTGGGAGTCGGGGTCGCCGGTGGCGACCCCGCACGGCTGGACCTGGCACCACGTGCCGGGCACCCGGCGGCTGGAGTTGGTCCCCGTCGAGGTGAAGGCGCTGTTGCGGCACCACGGCGGACTGACGACCACCCCGGTGGACCAGGACAAGCGCGGGACGCGCCCGCTCCAGGAGACCCGCCCCGTGCACTTCGGCCTGCCCCGCGGCGCGGTGGCGGTCACGGAGACGCAGGTCCAGTCGGCGGAGGAGGAACTCGGCTACCGACTGCCCGGCGCCTACCGCTCGTTCCTGAAGGCGGCGGGCGGCTGCGCCCCCGTGGGGGCGGCGTTGGACGCGGAACTGGGCCTGCTGGTGGACCAGCCGTTCTTCACGGTGCGCGACGAGGCCGCGATCAACGACCTCGTCTACATGAACAAGTGCCTGCGCGACCACCTGACCAAGGACTACCTCGGCATCGGGTTCGTCCAGGGCGGGCTGTTGGCGGTCAAGGTGCGCGGCGAGCTGCCCGGTTCGGTGTGGTTCTGCGCCCATGACGACGCCCGGGACCGGGACGGCTTCCCGGTGGAGGAGCGGATGCGGACGTTGCTGCTGCCGTGCGGCGACGACTTCGACGTGTTCCTGTCGCGGCTCGCGGGCAGTCCGCCGGAGTTGGAGACGGTGGCGAACCTGATGGTGGACGGTGGGTTCGCGCGGTCGGTGCCGGTCGGCGGCGCCGAGTCGAACGCGCAGGTCGCGGGGGAGTGAGTACTCGATGGTGACGTTCGCGCAGGCGCAGGAGCGCGGCGAGGAGTGGGTCAACGGCGACGTCCCCGCGTACCAGCACCGGGAGGTGCGGGTGCGAGAGTTCGGGCTCGGCTTCGTGGTGTGGGCGGAGGACCGCCCACAGGGCCCGCGCTCGGACGGCGGCGCACAGCGGCTGGTCATCGCCCGGGACGGCGGTGAGGCGACGCTGTGGCCGGGGCTGCCGGTGGGCGAGGTGATCCGCCGGTACGAGGAGGAGTACGGGGCGGTGCAGGGCGCGGCGGAGGACGCCGTGCCGGCGGCGCCGGAGCGGATCGACCTGCACCAGACGTCGTTCCTGCTGAGTCCTCCGGAGTGGTTGCAGGAGGCGGCGGACAAGTTGGGCATCCCGGATCAGCGCCGGGACGCCGAGCAGCGCCGGGACGTCGGGGGCGCCGGGGATGTCGGTGCGGCGGGTGCGGGTGCGGGTGCGGCTGCGGGTGCTGGCGCGTCGGGCGCCGTCTCCGCTTCGAGCAGCGGGGCCGGGGTGTCCGGGCCGTCCGGGGACGTCTTCCCGGGGGCCGCGGCTGCGCCGGCGCAGACGATGGCCGGCCCTCCGGGGCTGGCGCGGACGGTCGCCGGTCCCGGCGCCGCCGACGGCCCGGTCGACGGTCAGGTCCCGGACGCCGTGCCGGCGCCCGGTGGTGGCCCGGCGTCCGGAGAGACCCCGTGGGCCGGGACCGACACCTCGGGCGGCGCGGGCGAGGCGGGCTCGGTGCCGCTGCCGGACACGGTGTTCGCGGCGCCCGTCGTCCCGGAGAGCGTTCCGCCGTCGGTGGCGCCGGACGCCCCCACCGCGCTGATTCCCGGGGGGAGCCAGTTGCCGCCCACCGCGCTGGCGCAGGCGCTGCCCCCGTCGGGGGCTCGGCCCGGTGCTCCGGCGGGCCCGGCGGTGCCGCCTCCGGCGCCCGCTCCCGGGGCGACCCCGCCGCCCGGTGCTTCGCAGGGCGCGCCGTACGGTACGCCGCCGCAGGGTGCCCCGTACGGTGCGTCGCCCCAGGGCTTTCCGCCCGGTCCGCCCGGCCCGGCTGGTACCAGTGGTGCAGCTGGTCCCGGTGGGCCGGCTGGTCCCGGTGGTGCCGTGGGGCAGGGGGGCGCGGGCGGCTCGTTGCCGCCGGGCGCCCAGGACATCGCGGACGCGGCGACGAGCAAGGCCCAGCGACCGCCCCGCAAGTCCCGGGGCGGTGCCGTGCCCCCGCCTCCTCCGCCGCCCGGGGTGCCGGGCGTCCCCGGGGCGCGTCCGGGACCGCCCCCGCCGCCTTCGGGCCCGGGAGCTCCCGGGACGCCGGCCGGGGGTTACGTCCCCACCCAGCTGATGCCGTCGATCCCCCCGGAGCAGCCGGGCGGTCCCGGTGGTGGGGTGCACCACGCGGCGACGATGCTCGCGGGTCCGGCGGTGCAGGGCCCGCCGGGTCCGGGCGCGCCCCCGCCGCCCGGCGCGCCGGGCGTTCCCGGTGGCCCCGGGGCGCACGCTGTTCCCGGGGTGCCCGGGGGTCCGCCGGCCGGTGCGGCTCCCGCCTACGGGTACCCGTCCGCCCCCGCGGGGCAGCCGATGGTGGGCCCCGGGTACCAGGCGGTGCTGCGGTACCGGGCGGCCGACGGTTCGGAACAGCAGCTGATCCGGCGGTCCGCGCCGGGCACCCCCCACCCGGAGTGGCAGATCCTGCACGAACTGCGGGCGCTGAACGTGCCCCCGCAACAGGTGCTGGAACTCCACACCGAGTTGGAGTCGTGCGAACTGCCTGGCGCGTACTGCGCGCGCATGATCCGGGAGAGCTGGCCGCAGGCCCGCATCACGAGCATCGCCCCGTACGGCACGGACCACGCATCACGTCAGCAGGGCATGCGACAGCTGTTGGAGCACCAGGGCGAGCTGCACCAGGTCGCGGACGGGCCGGCCCGTCCCGCGCCGGTGCGGGCTCCGCTGCCCCCGCCGCAGCCGGTGCCGCCCGCCCCGCCGGAGGCGGTCGCCCAGGAGTTGGCGGCGGCGTTCGGGCCGGGGGTCTTCCGGTTCGACCAGCACGCGGTGTCCCGGCAGGGAGTGCCCGAGGCGGTCGCGGTGACGCTCATGTGGGCGGGGCTGCCGATCGAGGTGGGTCCCTTCTTCTGGGCGCAGGCCCAGCCGGGGCGCCCGGTACCGACGTTGGCGGAGCTGGCGCAGGAGCGCGGGGTCCAGCCCGCTCCGGACGCGGGCTCGTACCTGGTGGTGGGCAGCGACTTCGGCAAGGCGATCTGCGTCCAGTACGGCACCGCGAACATCGTCGCCGTGCCGGTCGAGGCGGGCCCGGGCGGCACGGTGGTGGCACCGCAGTTCGTCAACTCCGGGCTGCCGGAGTTCGTGCGGTGCCTGGCGCTGCTCGGCCGGATGTGGCGGCTGCGGTACGGGCTCAACCAGGAGCAGGCGGCCCGGTGGACGGTCGACTTCCAGGCCCAGTTGGTGGCGCTCGACCCGGCGGCCCTGGGCTCGCCGGAGGGCTGGTGGTCCGTGCTGCTGGAACAGATGTGGGACGGCCTGCTGTAGGCCCGGCCAAGGCGCTCGACCTGGACCAGGTCGAGCGCCTCTTGCCTGCCCCGTCCCGCCCGGTGCGCTGTCCCGTGCGCAAGCGCCCCATTCAGGGGCGCGGGGAACTGCGCGAAATCCACCGCGCACCGCACGGGACAGCGCACCGCAGGTGGACGTACGGGATCAGGGGCGCGGGGAACTGCGCAAAGCCGCAGCGCACCCGCACAGGACCCCGTACCGGATGGTGGACGCACCCGATAGGGGCGCGGGGAACTGCGCGAAACCGCCACGCACCCGCACGGGACAGCGCACGCGCAGCGGGACGTACCGAGGGGGCGCGGGGAACAGCGCGAGCAACCACAGCGCACCCGCACGCACACACGGAACAGGGTGGCATGGGCGTGGTGCGTGGGTATGGGGAGTGAAGACCCTGATTCCGACTTTCAGCGGCTTTGGGAGCATCCTTGAGCAAGCGGACGGACGGAGTACGGGGTGGAATCCGTTCCCGGAGGGATCGGGACGGGCCCGGCTCCCCCGTGGGCCCCGGTCGCGCGAGGAGAGGAATCACAGGTGAGCAGTGCAGCAGCGGCGTCGCCCCACGGCTTCGGAACGCAACGCGGCCGTGGCTACCGCCCGGAACAGGTGGACCAGCGGATCGCGGAACTGTCCCGGCTGCGCGACGACGCATGGGAGCGGGCCGCCCGACTGACCGTCCTGGCGAAGGAGATGGACGCGGAGGCGGCGTCGCTGCGGGAGAAGGCGGCGACCCTCGCCCCGCAGACGTACGAGTCGCTGGGTGAGCGCGCGGTGCTCATCCTGACCTCGGCCGAGACGGAGGCCACCGCGGTCCTGGAGGCCGTCCTGGAGGAGGCCGCGCGGACGCTCGCCGAAGGGGAGGAGGCCGGGCGGCTGCTCCGGACGGCAGCCGAACAGCACGCGCGCGCGGTGCGCGATGCGGCGGCTGCGCGGGCCGAGGAACGGGTCGCGGCCGGGCAGACGGAGGCGGCCACCGTCCGCGCGTCGGCGCAGGAGGACGCGAAGGAGTGGCGCGCACAGGCGGAGCGCGTACTCGACGACACCCGGCAACGGACCGCGACGGTCCTCGCCGAGCAGGAGCGGGACCTCGCGGACCGCGGTCGGACGGCCGACCGGTCCCTCGCCGAGCGGGAGACCGAGGCCGACGCGGCACGCGACGAACTGCTGGCCCGGGCCGAGGCCCGGCTCGCGGAGGCCGAACGCGCCCATGCGGACACGGAGGAGGCCGCGCTCCGCGGCCAGCAGGACGCGGAGGCCGAGGCCGCACGGGTGCTCGCGGAGGCGGAGGCCCGCGAGGAGCGGATCGCCCGGGAGACGGAACGGGTGCTGCGGGAGCACGGGGAGCGGTGGGACGAGGTACGGGCCCACATGGCGCACGTGCGCAGCAGCCTGGCCGCGCTGACGGGAGCGGTGCCCGAGGAGTAGGCCCCGAACGCGGGGCCCTGGTGAACGGCAGTACGGCGTCCTGGCGGACGTCGGTGCGCGGTGCCCGATGAGGCCCGCTGTCGGCCCGAGAGGGGTGCCCGGAATCCGCGTCGGCGGGGGCGCGGGCGGGCCGTCGTCCGGCGCGGGCTTGACCTTCACGTAGCGGGAGGGAGCAGCCTGGGCTGCGAGCAACGGAGTACTCGACCCTGAGAGTTCTCCCTCCGCGGGCGGAGAACCCCTAGGGGTACCTCGGCAGGAGGGTGTGGTTCGGCTTCGTACCACCGGAGGACGTGGCGGCCCGCCCGCGTCCTTAGATTGGTCCTACACGGCGGGGGAGCGCCGGGACCGACGGGTCCGGTGGCCCCCCTGCTGTGGACCGCAGGGCCGGGGGTGGGGTTTTCCCCAGGGAAAGACTGCGCTCTGCACCAGGGCGCCGCACCCCCTCCGCGTTCGAGACTGTTTGGCGTCAGGACACCACCGCAACACCGCACCGCACCGGACCACCGCACCGCCGGATCGCCCGCCGACCGGGCCCGCCACTGCTCGACCCATCGACTGCTGGTGGAAGCCTGCGCGCTTCTACTGACCGACATAGGAGACATACCGTGACAACGGCTGTGACCACCCCCCAGCACGGGGGTACGGGAGGGCGTACGGCCGTAGCCGCCCGGGCGCGACAGGTCGTGAAGGCGTACGGCTCGGGGGAGACCCGGGTCGTCGCGCTGGACCGCGTCGACGTCGACATTGCGCGCGGGCAGTTCACCGCGATCATGGGCCCCTCGGGCTCCGGCAAGTCCACGCTGATGCACTGCCTCGCCGGGCTGGACACGGTGACGGAGGGGCACATCTACCTGGACGAGACCGAGATCACGGGCCTCAAGGACAAGAAGTTGACCCAACTGCGCCGGGACCGGATCGGCTTCATCTTCCAGGCGTTCAACCTGCTCCCGACGCTGAACGCGTTGGAAAACATCACCCTGCCGATGGACATAGCCGGCCGCAAGCCGGACCGCGCCTGGCTGAACCGGGTGGTCGAGACGGTCGGCCTCGCCGGGCGGCTCAAGCACCGGCCGACCCAGCTCTCCGGCGGTCAGCAGCAGCGGGTCGCCGTGGCGCGGGCCCTCGCCGCCCGCCCCGAGATCATCTTCGGTGACGAGCCCACCGGCAACCTCGACTCCCGGGCGGGCGCGGAGGTCCTCGGCTTCCTGCGCCGCTCGGTGGACGAGCTGGGCCAGACGATCGTGATGGTCACCCACGACCCGGTGGCCGCCTCCTACTCGGACCGCGTGCTGTACCTCGCCGACGGCCGCATCGTCGACGAGATGCTCCAGCCCACCGCCGAGGCCGTCCTCGACCGCATGAAGGACTTCGACGCCCGGGGGCGCACGTCATGACGGTCATGAAGACGTCCCTGCGCAACTTCCTCGCGCACAAGGGAAGAATGGCGCTGTCGGCGGTGGCGGTACTGCTGTCGGTCGCGTTCGTCTGCGGCACCCTGGTGTTCACGGACACCATGAACACCACGTTCGACAAGCTGTTCGGCGCGACGTCCTCCGATGTCACGGTCAGCGCCAAGAACGCCGAACTCGCCGGCGAGGCCACCCCCACCGGACGCCCGGAGACGGTGCCCGCCTCCGCGGTGTCCAAGGTGGCGAAGGTCGAGGGCGTCAAGTACGCCGAGGGCTCCATCGCCTCCACCGGTGTCACGGTCGTCAACGCGAAGAACGAGAACATCGGATCGACGAGCGGAGCCCCGACCTTCGCGGGCAACTGGACCCGCAACGACCTGCGGTCCATGGAGATCACTTCGGGGAACGCCCCGCGCGGCCCCACCGACGTCATGGTCGACGCCGACACCGCCGAGAAGCACGACCTGAAGCTCGGTGACGAACTGCGGACGATCACGGCCAAGGGCGACTTCACGGCCAAGATATCCGGCATCGCCTCCTTCAAGGTCACCAACCCGGGCGCGGCCATCGTCTACTTCGACACCAAGACCGCGCAGCAGCAACTGCTCGACGACACCGCCGCGTTCACCCAGATCAACGTGACCGCCGCCGACGGGGTCAGCGACACGGCCCTCAAGGGCAACATCGCCGAGGCGGTCGGCTCCGGCACCTACAAGCTCCAGACCCAGGAGGAGGCCGCCGAGGCCGGCCGCGACGAGGTCGGCTCCTTCCTCGACGTCATGAAGTACGCCATGCTCGGCTTCGCCGGGATCGCGCTGCTCGTCGGCATCTTCCTCATCGTCAACACCTTCTCCATGCTGGTGGCCCAGCGCACCCGCGAGATCGGCCTGATGCGGGCCATCGGTTCCTCGCGCAAGCAGATCAACCGGTCCGTGCTGGTCGAGGCGATCCTGCTCGGCGTGGTCGGTTCCCTGCTCGGAGTCGGCGCCGGAGTCGGCCTCGCGGTCGGCCTGATGGAACTCATGGGTTCCATGGGCATGGAACTCTCCACGGAAGACCTCACCGTCAAGGCGACCACCCCGATCGTGGGTCTGGTCCTCGGCGTCGTCGTCACGGTCCTCGCGGCGTATCTCCCGGCGCGTCGGGCGGGCAAGGTCTCCCCGATGGCCGCCCTGCGGGACGCGGGCACCCCCACCGACGGCAAGGCCGGGCTGATCCGCGGCATCATCGGCCTCACCCTCACCGGTGCCGGCGGCGCCGCGCTCTTCGCGACGGCCAACGCCGACAAGGCGAGCGAGGGCTCCCTGTACCTCGGGCTCGGCGTGGTCCTCACCCTGATCGGCTTCATCGTGATCGGCCCGCTCCTCGCGGGTGCCGTGGTCCGGGCGCTCAGCGTCGTCGTCCTGCGAGCCTTCGGACCGGTCGGTCGGATGGCCGAGCGGAACGCGTTGCGCAACCCGCGCCGCACCGGTGCCACCGGCGCGGCCCTCATGATCGGCCTGGCCCTGGTGGCGTGCCTGTCGGTGGTCGGCTCCTCCTTGGTCGCCTCGGCCACCGACGAGCTGGACAAGTCGGTCGGCGCGGACTTCATCGTCCAGTCCGACTCGGGGCAAGGCATCGTCGGCGACGCCGAGAAGGCGATGCGCGCCAACCAGGACCTCGACCACGTGAGCCGCTACAAGATCGTCGACGCCAAGATCACCACGCCGGACGGCAAGACCGAGTCCTCCGACCTGTCCGCCGCCGACCGCACCTACGCCCAGGACCTGCGCCGCGAGGTGACCGCGGGCGAGCTCGCCGCCGCCTACGGCGAGGACGCGATGTCGGTGGGCAGCGACTACGCCGAAGACCACGGGGTGAAGCTCGGCGACACGCTCACCGTGGCGTTCAAGGGCGGCGAGACGGCGAAGCTGAAGGTGGCCGCGATCACCGCCGGCGACGCCACGATCGACGCCGACTCCCGTTACGTCAACATCACCACCGTCGAGAAGTACCTCCCCGCGGACCGCATGCCGCAGAGCGCGATGCTCTTCGCCAAGGCCAAGGACGGCAAGGCCGACGCGGCGTACACCTCGCTCAAGGACAGCCTGAAGGAGTACCCGCAGTACGTGGTCCGGGACCAGACCGACTACAAGGAAGAGCTGGAGAACCAGGTCGGTCAGCTCCTGAACATCGTGTACGGGCTGCTGGCCCTGGCGATCATCGTGGCCGTGCTCGGTGTGGTGAACACGCTGGCGCTGTCCGTGGTGGAGCGCACCCGGGAGATCGGCCTGATGCGGGCGATCGGAATGTCCCGCCGCCAGCTGCGCCGGATGATCCGCCTGGAGTCCGTGGTCATCGCCCTGTTCGGTGCGCTGCTGGGCCTCGGACTGGGGATGGGCTGGGGCACGACCGCGCAGAAGCTCCTGGCGCTGGAGGGGCTCGGGATCCTGGAGATCCCGTGGCCCACGATCCTCACGGTGTTCGTCGGCTCGGCCTTCGTCGGACTGTTCGCCGCGTTGGTCCCGGCGTTCCGTGCGGGACGTATGAACGTCCTCACGGCGATCGCCACGGACTAGGCCGTGTTCTAGGTCGGGTTCGCCCCGCACCCCGCGCCTCCCCACGGCGCGGGGTGCTCCCCGTTCCCCGGTGATTCCCCGGTGCGCTGCCCTGTGCGGGTGCATGGTGGTCACCCGCGCAGTTCCCCGCGCCCCTCAAGTACGTCCACCTGCGGTGCGCTGTCCCGTGCAGTGCGCTGTGGCTTTGCGCAGTTCCCCGCGCCCCTATCGGGTGCGCCCACCACCCGGTGCGCGGTCCCCCGCAGGCGCGGAGAGCCAACCCTCCCCGAGAAGCCCCCCCATCAGGGGCGCGGGGAACCGCGCAAAATCAACCGAGCACCCGCACGGAACCCCGCACCGGCAGGTGAACGCACCGGATCAGGGGCGCGGGGAACTGCGCAAAAACCACAGCGCACCCGCACGGGCCACCGCACGGGACCGGCAACGCCCCCACACGGAAACGAAACCCCCACCCCCCACGCCGGACGGCGTACGCTGAGAAAACCCCGGTCCCCCAAGAACCGGGGCATTCGTGTTGCCCAACCACCGGGACGGAAACCCCTTCATGAGCCTGCACGGCCTGCTGGACGCCGTAGCCGAGGACCCCGCCCTCACCGAAGCCGTGGCCGCCGCCCGCGACGCCCGCCGACCCCACGTCGACCTCGTGGGCCCACCAGCGGCCCGCCCCTTCGTGGTGGCCGCCCTCGCCCGGCAGACGGACCACCCGATCCTCGCGGTGACGGCCACCGGCCGCGAAGCCGAGGACCTGGCCGCAGCGCTCCGCTCCCTGCTCCCGGCCGACGGCATCGTGGAGTACCCGTCCTGGGAGACCCTGCCCCACGAGCGGCTGTCGCCCCGCTCGGACACCATGGGCCGCCGTCTCGCCGTGCTGCGCCGGTTGACGCACCCCCGCCCCGACGACCCGGAGACGGGCCCCGTCTCGGTCGTGGTCGCCCCGATCCGCTCGGTGCTCCAGCCGCAGGTGAAGGGCCTCGGCGAACTGGAGCCCGTGGCCCTGCGCACCGGCCAGCAGGCCGACCTGGGCGCGACGGTCCAGGCGCTGGCCGCCGCCGCGTACGCACGGGTGGAGCTGGTGGAGAAGCGCGGCGAGTTCGCCGTGCGCGGCGGCATCCTGGACGTGTTCCCGCCGACGGAGGAACACCCGCTGCGGGTGGAGTTCTGGGGCGACGACGTCGAGGAGATCCGGTACTTCAAGGTCGCCGACCAGCGCTCCCTGGAGGTCGCCGAGCACGGCCTGTGGGCGCCCCCGTGCCGTGAGCTGCTGCTCACCGCGAGCGTGCGCGCCCGGGCCGCGGCCCTCGCCGAGGCCCACCCCGAGCTGGGCGAACTCCTCGGCAAGATCGCCGAGGGCATCGCCGTGGAGGGCATGGAGGCACTGGCGCCGGTGCTGGTCGACGACATGGAACTGCTGCTGGACGTGCTGCCCGTCGGCAGCATGGCCGTGGTGTGCGACCCGGAGCGGGTGCGCACCCGCGCGGCGGACCTGGTGGCCACCTCGCAGGAGTTCCTCCAGGCGTCCTGGGCGGCGACCGCGGGCGGCGGCGAGGCCCCGATCGACGTCGGCGCGGCCTCCCTGAGGTCCATCGCGGAGGTCCGGGAGCGGGCCCGCGAGCTGGGCGTGATGTGGTGGTCGGTGTCCCCGTTCGCCGCCGACGAGAGCGCGTTCCCGGCGGAGACGGACACCCTGAAGCTGGGGATGCACGCCCCGGAGACGTACCGGGGCGACACCGCGCGGGCCCTCGCCGACACCAAGGGCTGGCTGGCGGACGGCTGGCGCACGGTGTTCGTCACCGAGGGGCACGGTCCGGCGGCCCGTACCGTCGAGGTCCTGGGCGGCGAGGGCATCCCGGCCCGCCTCACCAGCCTCGACGGCGCCACCCGAAAGAGTGCCGAGGGCGGGACCGGCAGCCAGCTGAGCCCGGCCCTGGTGCACGTGGCCTGCGGATCGATCGAGTACGGCTTCGTCGACCCGCACCTCAAGCTGGCCGTCCTCACCGAGACGGACCTGTCGGGGCAGCGCACGGCGACCAAGGACGGGCAGCGGATGCCGGCCCGCCGCCGCAAGACCATCGACCCCCTGAGCCTGGAGACGGGCGACTACATCGTCCACGAGCAGCACGGCGTCGGCCGCTACATCGAGATGGTGCAGCGCACGGTGCAGGGGGCCACCCGCGAGTACCTGGTGGTGGAGTACGCACCCGCCAAGCGCGGTCAGCCCGGGGACCGGCTGTACATCCCGACCGACCAACTGGAACAGATCACCAAGTACGTCGGCGGGGAGGCACCCACCCTGCACCGGCTCGGCGGCGCCGACTGGACGAAGACGAAGGCCCGCGCCAAGAAGGCCGTCAAGGAGATCGCCGCCGACCTGATCAAGCTGTACAGCGCCCGGATGGCGGCGCCCGGCCATGCCTTCGGCCCGGACACCCCCTGGCAGCGGGAGTTGGAGGACGCGTTCCCCTACGTGGAGACCCCCGACCAGCTGACCACGATCGCCGAGGTCAAGGAGGACATGGAGAAGACGGTCCCGATGGACCGGTTGATCTGCGGTGACGTGGGTTACGGCAAGACGGAGATCGCGGTGCGCGCCGCGTTCAAGGCGGTGCAGGACGGCAAGCAGGTGGCCGTGCTGGTGCCGACGACGCTCCTGGTGCAGCAGCACTTCGGCACGTTCAGCGAGCGGTACGGGCAGTTCCCGGTGAAGGTGCGCGCGCTGAGCCGGTTCCAGACGGACACGGAGTCGAAGGCCACCCTGGAGGGCCTGCGCGACGGTTCGGTCGACATCGTGATCGGTACGCACCGGCTGTTCGCGGCGGAGACCAGGTTCAAGGACCTGGGCCTGGTCATCGTGGACGAGGAACAGCGGTTCGGCGTCGAGCACAAGGAGCAGCTGAAGAAGCTGCGGGCCAACGTCGACGTGCTGACGATGTCGGCGACGCCGATCCCGAGGACCCTGGAGATGGCGGTGACCGGCATCCGGGAGATGTCGACGATCACCACCCCGCCGGAGGAGCGGCACCCGGTGCTCACCTTCGTCGGCCCGTACGAGGAGCGGCAGATCGGTGCGGCGATCCGTCGTGAACTGCTGCGCGAGGGCCAGGTCTTCTACATCCACAACCGGGTCGAGTCCATCGACCGGGCGGCGTCGCGGCTGCGGGCGATCGTCCCGGAGGCGCGGATCGCGACGGCGCACGGTCAGATGTCGGAGCAGTCGTTGGAGCAGGTCGTCGTCGACTTCTGGGAGAAGAAGTACGACGTGCTGGTGTCCACGACGATCGTGGAGTCCGGGATCGACATCTCCAACGCCAACACGTTGATCGTGGAGCGCGGTGACAACTTCGGACTGTCGCAGCTGCACCAGTTGCGCGGCCGGGTGGGTCGGGGGCGCGAACGCGGGTACGCGTACTTCCTGTACCCGCCGGAGAAGCCGCTCACGGAGACGGCGCACGAGCGGTTGGCGACGATCGCCCAGCACACCGAGATGGGCGCGGGCATGTACGTCGCGATGAAGGACCTGGAGATCCGCGGTGCGGGCAACCTCCTGGGCGGCGAGCAGTCGGGCCACATCGCGGGCGTCGGTTTCGACCTGTACGTCAGGATGGTCGGCGAGGCCGTGGCGGACTACCGGGCGTCCCTGGAGGGCGGTGTGGAGGAGGAACCGCCGCTGGAGGTGAAGATCGAACTTCCGGTCGACGCGCACGTTCCGCACGACTACGCGCCCGGTGAGCGGCTGCGGCTCCAGGCGTACCGGTCGATCGCCTCGGCCAACACCGAGGAGGACATCGCGGCGGTCCGCGAGGAGCTCACCGACCGGTACGGCAAGCTGCCGGAGCCGGTGGAGAACCTGTTGCTGGTGGCCGGGCTGCGGATGCTGGCCCGGGCGTGCGGGGTCGGTGAGGCGGTGCTCCAGGGCACGAACATCCGGTTCGCGCCGGTGGAGTTGCGGGAGTCGCAGGAGCTGCGGCTGAAGCGGCTGTACCCCGGTTCGGTGATCAAGACGGCGACCCGGCAGGTGCTCGTGCCCCGTCCGAAGACGGCGAAGGTCGGCGGCAAGCCGCTGACGGGACGTCAGCTGCTGGCGTGGACGGGCGAGTTCCTGACCACGATCCTCGGCTCGTAACGGACGCGGTCGAAGGGGGAGGGCGCAGTGTCGTACGCGAGCGGTGCGGGTCTCCGGGGCTCGCGCCGGTGACGGAGGACGCGGACCGGGTACGCAGCGTGTGTGGGGTGTGGTCGGCTGTGCGTAGGGGGAGGCACGTGAGTCACAGGATGCTGTCTACTCGCAGGAAGAGGGCCGTCCTTACGGTCGCCGTTGCCGCCGCGCTCCTCGCGGGTTGCGATGCCCTGGAGTCGGGCGGCAGCTCTGCGGGGTCCGGACCAGATGCCACTGCCGGGCGGGCGGCGAGCCCGCTGACGAATCAGGACGGAACGAAGCCGGGGCTCGGCGCGCTCACGTCGGAGGCGGACAAGGCCGACGCGCGCAAGCTCGTCGACGAACTCGCAGTCAAGGGGCGTGGGCCGAAGACGGGCTACGAACGGGACGAGTTCGGCTATGCGTGGATGGACACGGCGGATGGGGTGCCGCTGGCGCGGAACGGTTGTGACACGCGGAACGACTTGCTGGAACTCCATGGACGGGACGTGCAGTTCCGTACCGGTTCCGACTGCGTGGTCGTGTCGATGGACCTGTACGACCCATACACCGGCAAGGACATCGCCTGGAAGAAGGCCAAGGCCACCGAGGTGCAGATCGACCATGTGGTGCCGCTGTCGTACGCCTGGCAGATGGGGGCTTCCCGTTGGAGCGAGGAGAAGCGGCAGCAGCTGGCCAACGACGTGCTGAATCTTCTGCCGGTCTCGGGCTCCACGAACTCCTCCAAGCGCGATTCCGGTCCGGCGTCCTGGCTGCCGCCGAACAAGGAGATCCGCTGCTCGTACGCGGTGCGGTTCGCGCAGGTGGCCCTCAAGTACGACCTCGCGGTGACGGCGGCGGACAGGGCGACGATGTGGAAGCAGTGCCAGGGCTAGGGTGCGCTGTCCTTCTTGAGCTCGGCCACAGCGAGGAGGTGCAGGTCGGGTCCCGTGACGGGGAATGGTTCTGCGCGCGGGCCTGGGCGCAGCTGCTCAGCGACCAGGGACGCCAAGCCGAGGCGCTGGAGGTGCTTTCTCCGTACGTTGCCACTGGCTGGTGGCCGGCAGCCCGGGCCCAGGCGGAGCTGCTGGAGAGCCGGGGGTGGGCGGAGGAAGCGATCGCGCGTGCCCGCTCCCACCCCGAGGCCGCCACCTCGTACGCGGCGCCGCACATCGCCGAGCTGCTCGGCGGCGCCGGACGCATCGACGAGGCTGTTGCCGTTCTCGCACAGCACGCCCCCGCGAACAGCCATGATCTGGCCGGTCACCTCATCGACCTGGGTCGTGTCGAAGACGCTGTCGTACTTCTTCAGCACCGCGATTCCGCCGCGACGCGGACGGTTGCGCAGGGGACCGACGCGCGATGCACGCGCAGTGCGCTGCGCGGTCCCCCGCGAGCACAAAAAGCCGAACTCCCCGGGAAGCACCCCCCACCAGGGGCGCGGGGAACTGCGCAGAACCACCGCGCACCGCACAGGACAGCGCACCGACAACTGGACGCACCCGATCAGGGGCGCGGGGAACTGCGCAAAACCACAGCGCACCGCACGGAAGCAGCGCACCGGCAGGTGAACGCACCCGATAGAGGGGCGCGGGGAACTGCGCAAAACCACAGCGCACCCGCACGGGACCCGCACCGGCACCACGTCCCAGGTCGGCTCACCGCAGAAGTGCCGCCGCCGGCCCACACCCTGGGTCCCCGGCGCCCGGGAGTCCCGCGCGAAGCGGTACGGGCGACCCGGGAGCGGTACCGGGCACCCGCCGCGCGGGGGTGTGGATCCGACGGCGGCGCACGGGCGCCGGGCGGAGAGGCGGATCAGAAGTTGCCGTTCCCGAGCAGTTCCCCGTCGGTGTCGTAGACGGTGACGAGGCCACCGCCGTTGTCGGTCTTCTTCCAGTCCGCGAACGCGGAGGCCAACAGCTTCGCGGGACCGGTGCCCTTGCCCATGATGCCGCCGGTGTAGTCGGTGTAGACGTCGGCCGTGCTGAGGAGGTCGTTCACCTCGTCGGCGCCCTGCACCTTGGTGACGTGGGAGACCGCGTCCTTCTCCTTCGGCGTGCCGTTCTTGTTCACGAACGCCTTGAACCGGTCGGCCTGTGAACCCTTGGCCGCGCTCTTGTCGGCGTCCTTCTTCTTGTCGTCGCCCTTCGCGGAGCCCCCGGAGGACGAGGAGCTGGACTTGTCCTTCTTGGTGCCCGAGTCGTCCTCCTCGGGGGTGCAGCCGATCGCGCCGAGCGCGGTGATGCTGACGACAGCGCCGATCGCGAGCGCCTTCCTGATGCCCATGAAGGGTCCCCTCCCACAAGTGAAGGCCCCCGAACCCGAGGTGCCGTTCGTTCGATGGGTCAATAGAAGCAAAGCTTGTGAACCACGTCAACACGAGAACTGGGGGTTGATTAATTCACGGCGTGAATAGGTCGGTCGCGATTGGCTGGGTATGCTCGATGTCACATGAGTACGGGGACGAGGGAGGTCGAGCGGGTGCACGACAACGCCACGGAGGTGACTGCCGCCGGGATCGCGCGGCTCGCGGGGGTCGGTCGGGCCGCCGTCAGCAACTGGCGCCGTCGTCATCCCGACTTCCCCCGACCGGTGGGGGGCACGGAGACCAGCCCTTCCTTCGCGCTCACCGACGTCGAGGAGTGGCTCCGCCGTCAGGGCAAGCTCGCCGAGGTCCCCCTGCGCGAACGGGTGTGGCAACAGCTCGCCGGCCATCCGGCGGGTCCCGTCACCGCACTCGTCCAGGCGGGGTGCACCCTGCTCCTGCTCCGGGACCGCCCCACCGAGTGGCTGGAACTGGCCGCCGTCTCCGATCAACGGATGGCGGAACTCCTGCCCGACGCACTGGCGAAGGTGGTCGCCGCCCGCCTGGGCGTCCGCCCCGCGGACCCCGCTGCGCGGCCGGGCCCCGGTTCACAGCAGGGCGCCACCGCGAGCGCCGGGCCCGCCCTGACCGTCCCCACGCCCGCCGAACTGGCTCCGTCCGTGCCGCTGCTGCGGGGCGTCGTCGACCTCGCCGCCGAACGCGGGGCCCGCCAGACCTTCGAGTTCCTGCTCGGGCGGCACCTCGACGCCAACCCCCGCCAGTACACCCTCACCCCCACGGGTCCCGCCGAACTGATGGCGGAGATCGCCGGGGAAGCCCGTACCGTCCTCGATCCCGCCTCCGGCACCGGCACCCTGCTGCGCGCCGTGCGCGCGCCCGCCGCCGTGTACGCCCAGGACGCCGTCCCCGACCTGGCCGCGCTCACCGCCCTTCGACTCGCCCTGCACGACGCCGCCGAGGTGCAGGCCCGGGCCGGCGACACCCTGCGGGCCGACGCCTTCCCCGGCCTCAAGGTCGACGCGGTCCTGTGTCACCCGCCGTTCAACGAACGCAACTGGGGCCACGACGAACTCGCCTACGACCCGCGCTGGGAGTACGGCTTCCCGGCCCGCACGGAGTCCGAACTCGCCTGGGTGCAGCACGCCGTCGCCCATCTGCGCGACGGCGGCACCGCGGTCCTGCTGATGCCGCCCGCCGCCGCCTCCCGCCGCTCCGGCCGACGCATCCGCGCCGACCTGCTGCGCCGGGGCGCACTGCGCGCCGTCATCGCGCTGCCCGCCGGCTCCGCGCCCCCCTACAACATCCCCCTGCACCTGTGGGTCCTGCGCCGGCCCGTCCCGGGGCAGCCCCCCGCGCAGCCCGAGGTGCTGCTGGTGGACGCGACCTCGGACACCTCCGACGGCCGTACGCGCCCCAGTTGGCAGACGGTGCGGGAGGCCGTTCTCGACGCCTGGCGCCCTTACGAGCGCACCGGCGCCGTCGAGGAACGCCCGGGCCTCAGCCGCGGGGTGCCCGTCATCGAACTCCTCGACGACGACGTGGACCTCGCGCCCGCCCGTCATCTGCCGCCCCCGGCCGCGGGCGGTGGCACCGCGGAACTCACCACCGTCCGCGAACGCCTCGGTGACACGCTCCGACTGACCGCGGACCTCACCCCGCCGCCGCCCCCGGCCGAGGCCGCCCCGCGGTCCCCGTGGCCGCTGACCACGATCGGCGAACTCGCCCGCGCCGGTGCGGTGGTCCTGCGCAGTGCGACCGTCCACGCCGTGCCGACCGGCGCCGCGTCCGACGTGCCCGCACCGGGCGCCCGCATCCCCGTCCTCACCGACCACGACGTGCTCGCCGGCTCCGGGCCCTCCGGGGAACTCCCGGAAGCCGAACTCCCCGAGGACACCGTGGTGACCGAACCCGGTGACGTGGTGGTCCCCGTCCTCGGCGGCGGCGCGGTGGCCCGGGTCGTCGACGCGGACGGCGCGGGCGCCGTCCTCGGCCGCAACCTCACCCTGCTGCGGCCCGACCACGCCGCGCTCGACCCCTGGTTCCTCGCCGGGTTCCTGCGCGGCACCGCCAACAACCGGCAGGCGAGCAGCTACGCCTCCACCGCCACCCGGCTGGACGTGCGCCGGATGCAGGTGCCGCGCATCCCGCTGGACCAGCAACGGCGCTACGGCGACCGGTTCCGCACGCTCGCCGCGTTCGAGGACGCGCTGCGGTTGGCCGGGGTGCTCGGCGAACGGCTGGTGCGGGGCATGCACGACGGCCTCACCGACGGCACGCTCGCCCCCGACCCCGTACCCGCCCCCGACCCCGGACCGGCGGACGGCGACCAGGCGGACGGAGACCGCCCGGACCAGGCGTCCTGACAGCGCCGTCCCGCGAACGATTCCGGCAAGTCGCCTGAAAACGCCCGGAGTCCCGGCGGGGCGGGCCGTGGTTCCCCCGTATCGGCCGGCCCGTTGCCGGATGTGGCCTATACGCTCGAAACCCGTACCGTCCGCAGGTCCACCGCAGGCGGCCCCGGCCCGACAGGAGAGTCATGCACGGCCACGGCCACGGCCCCGGCTTCGCGCCGCAGTCGCCCCAGCCGCCCAGGCGGCCCGGCAAGGGAACGCTGCTCACCCTCCGGGTGGTCTTCGTGGTCCTGTGCATCGGCAGCCTCGGCATGCTGGCCTGGGCCGCCCTGCTGCGGGCCGCGGTCCTGACCCGCAAGCAACGCGACTGGACGGTCTTCTTCGGCTCGCTCGTGCTCCTCATCGGAGCGTTCGCGCTGATCGGCACGGACAACACGGAGGGCCTACAGACCTGGCGCGGCAACACCGGTGTCGCCGTGATGCTGGTGATGGCCCTCTTCGGCGCCGCGTACTTCCTCTACGTCGACATTCGCCACTTCGAGGGCCCGCCCCGGTACGGCCCCGGCCCGTATCCGGTCCCCGGGAGCGGCGCGCTGCACCCGACCGTCCCGTCGGCCCCCCCGACCCCCGGCTACGGCTACCCGCCCCCGTCCGCTCCCCGGACGCCCGCGGCGAACACGCTCCCGAACTGGGGCACGCACCCCGCCCAACACCCGACGCAGCCGGCCCACCCCGCAGGCCCCCGGACCCCCGTCCCCGGCTACCCGGCGCCCGCGCCGCCCGTCGCCCCCGCCCCGGGACCCGCCCCGCAGCACCACCCCACCCCGCCCCCGCAGCACCGCACCGACCCCGCCCGCATCGACCAGGTCCGCGCCGAACTCGACGAACTGAGCGACTTCCTGCGCAACGGGAACCCCGACCCCGCCCCCGTCCGCCCCCCGGACACCCCCGACGAACACGACGAGCGCGACCGAACCGACCGACGCAACGGGGGGAACCACTGGTGACCGGACGTGTCGTGGCCGACCGCTACGCACTCTCCACGCTCATCGGGCAGGGCGGCATGGGCCAGGTCTGGACGGCCTACGACCAGCGCCTCGACCGGCGGGTCGCCGTCAAGCTGCTGCGCCCCGACAAGGTCACCGGCCCCGGCAGCCCCGAAACCGAGGAACTGCGCCGTCGCTTCGTGCGCGAGTGCCGGGTCACCGCCCAGGTCGACCACCCGGGCCTGGTCACCGTGCACGACGCGGGCAGCGAGGACGGCGACCTCTACCTTGTCATGCAGTACGTCGACGGGGCGGACCTCGCCGACCACCTCGCCGAACACGACCCCTATCCGTGGCAGTGGTCGGTGGCCGTGGCCGCCCAACTGTGCGCGGTCCTCTCGGCCGTGCACGCCGTGCCGATCGTCCACCGCGACCTCAAGCCCCGCAACGTGATGGTCCGCCAGGACGGCACCGTCACCGTCCTCGACCTCGGCGTCGCCTCCGTGATGGACACCGACACCACCCGCCTCACCCACACCGGCTCGCCCATCGGCAGCCCCGCCTACATGGCCCCCGAACAGGCCATGGGCGGCGCCGTCGGCCCGTACACCGACCTGTACGCGCTCGGCGTGCTCCTGCACGAACTCCTCAGCGGGAACGTCCCCTTCGTCGGGGCCACCGCGCTGGGCGTCCTCCACCGCCACCTGTACGAACCGCCGCTGCCCGTCCGGCGCAGCCGCCCCGAGGTCCCCGAAGCGCTGGAGGCCCTGGTGCTCCGGCTGCTCGCCAAGGACCCCCAGCACCGCCCGGCCAGCGCCCAGGAGGTGTACGAGCACCTGCTCCCGCTGCTGCCCTCGCGCGGCGCACCGACCGGCGGCCCCCTCGACCCCACCCGCCCCTTCCTGCGCCCGCACGCCCCCTGGCCCGACCGGGCGGTGACCCCCGCACCGCGCCCCGAGGCACCCGCGCCGCCCGCCGCCACGGCCACCGCCTCCACCGGGCGGCCCGACGTGGCCACGGCCGTCGACGAGGTCAAGCGGCTGCTCGGCGAGGGGCGCATCACCCAGGCCGTCGACGTCCTCGGCGCGATCCTGCCCACCGCCGCCGCCCAGCACGGCGAACGCTCACCCGTCGTACGGACCCTGCGCAAGCAGTACGCGGCCACCCTCATGGACGACGGCCAGTACCGGCGCGCGCTGCCCGAACTGCGCCGCCTGGCCGACGAGCGCACCGCCGAGACGAGCCCCGCGGACCCGCAGGCCCTGCGCTTCCGCTACGACGCCGCCCACTGCCTCGAACAACTCGGGGAACCCGCCGCCGCGCTCGCCGAGTACCGGGCGCTGCTCCCGCACTACGAGAACCCGTACGCGGGCAATCCGCACACCGCGGGCGATCCCGACCTGCCGTTCGAGATCCGCCGTCGGATCGGGCACCTGCTGCTGGCCCTCGGCGACCGGACCGCCGCCCACGACACGCTGGTGCGGCTGCTGCACGACGTGCGGGCCCACCACGGGCCCGCCCACCCCCTGCCGGTGGAGGTCCAGCGCACGCTCCAGTGGCTGGGCCAGGTCGGGGGCTGAGGCCGGGCGGACGTCCGGGGCCGGGGTGACACGCGTACCCCGGCCGCGGCCGGATCGTTGGTGCATCGGGGCCGCCGCCACTTCGGCGGAATCAGGTCTGCCGAACCAGTGGCCGAACCACCGGTCACTGCCTACCATCGATCACCGCACGACTTTGTGCACCGAAGCACAATCTCGCCGCCGGGAGGCTCCTTTGCACCGCCGCCGTCGCATCGCAGTCACTCTCTCCACCGCCGCCCTGCTCGCGGCGACCCCCCTGCTCACCGCCTGCGGCAACGACGCGCGGCCGGGCGCGGCGGCCGTCGTCGGCGAACAGCGGATCACCGTCGAGCAGCTGGAGAGCCGGGTCAACGCGGTGCGCGCCGCCCAGCGCGCGGCGATCAAGGACGACGAGGGCTACGAACGCGCCCTGTCCGGCAGCGGCCAACTGGCCCGGGCCACCCTGCACACCATGGTCCTCGACCGGGTCCTCGACCGTGCCGTCACCAAAGCCGGCGTCGAGGTGTCCCGCAAGGACGTGCAGCAGCTCCGCAAGGGGCTCGCCCAGCAGGCGGGCGGGGAGCAGGGCCTGCGGGCGGCCTGGCTCCAGCAGTACAACGTGCCCCCGAGCCAGCTCGACGCGAGCCTGCGCACGGAGATCGGCGCGCAGAAGCTGTCCGAGCGGCTGGGCGCCGACATGAACACCGAAGCGGGCCAGAAGGCGTTCTGGAAGGCGCTCTCGCAGGCGTCCGACGAGTTGGACGTCCGCCTCAACCCCCGGTACGGGAAGTGGGCGGTCGCCGAGAACGGTCGGGTCGGCCGGGTGGACGGGTCCACCCCGTGGGTGCGTACGGTCACCCAGCCCAGCCCGGCGGCCACCGTCACCTGATCCGCACCCCGGGCGGGGGCCCCTTCCGGCACCCCGCCCCGGGGTGGGCTAGGTTCGTCGGGTGAGTGAGAACAACGTGACCGGCACCGGGTCCGCGGGCCGGATCGTCCTGGTCACCACCAGCCACCGAGTCGCCCCCGGCCTGCTGTCCTGGACCGCCTGGCACACCCTGCGCACCGCGGACCGGGTGCTGTGCGCCGACCCGGGCCACCCCCAGCTCCCCTATCTACGGGAGGCCGGGGTCGAGGTCGAGATCGCCACCCCCGACGCCCGGGAACTGGTCGGCGAAGCGGCGGGCCGCACGGTGGTCGTCCTCGCCCAGGGCGAGGGGGAGTCCCCGCTCACCGACGGCCTGGCCCGGCTCGCCGGTTCCGGTCGCACCACCATGCCGGACCTGGAGCTGCTGCCGGCCTCCTACGACCTGCCGGGCGCCCGACTCCTCGACCTTGTCCAGGTCATGGACCGCATCCGTCTCGACTGCCCCTGGTCCTCGCTGCGGACCCACCGGGACCTCGCCAAGTACGGCATCGAGGAGGCGTACGAACTCGTCGAGGCCATCGAGGACGGCGACCGGGACGAACTGCGCGAAGAACTCGGGGACGTCCTCCTCCAGGTGGTGTTCCACGCCCGCATCGCCGAGGAGGACGAGTCCGCTCCGTTCTCCGTCGACGACGTGGCGGCCGGGATCGTCGCCAAGCTGGTCCACCGCCACCCCCACGTCTTCGGGGACGCCACCGCGACGACCCCCGAGGACGTCCGCGAGCTGTGGTTGCGCACCAAGGCGGAGGAGAAGCGCCGCGATTCGGTCACCGACGGCGTGCCGCTGGGTCAGCCCGGCCTCGCGCTTGCCGCCAAGCTCGCCTCCCGGGTCCGCTCCCGCGGTCTGGACGTCCCGCTGCCCACCGGTGACGACCTCGGCTACGCCCTGTTGGCGATGGCCGTGCGCGCCGAGGCGGAGGGCACCGACCCGGAGGCCGCGCTGCGCGCCGCCGCCCGCGCGTACCGGGACGCGATCCGCGTCGCAGAGCACGCAGAGCAGAGCCGCGGCACCGAGCACGCCGAACACGCCGAGCAGGGCCGGGACGCCGGCGCGGACGGCTGAGCGCGGTGTCCGTTCCCAGCCACCCGGCCGGGGCGCAGGGCGAGCCGGCGCCGCCCCTGTTCACCTGGGAGTTCGCCGCCGACCCGTACCCGGCGTACGCCTGGCTGCGGGAGCACGCCCCGGTGCACCGCACCCGGTTGCCGAGCGGGGTCGAGGCCTGGCTCGTGACCCGCTACGTCGACGCCCGGCAAGCGCTCGCCGACGCCCGGCTCAGCAAGAACCCGGCGCACCACGACGAGCCGGAACACGCCAAGGGCAAGACGGGCATCCCGGGCGAACGCAAGGCCGAGCTGATGACGCATCTGCTCAACATCGACCCGCCGGACCACACCCGGCTGCGGCGTCTGGTCTCCAAGGCGTTCACCCCGCGTCGGGTGGCCGCGTTCGCGCCCCGGGTGCAGCAGCTGACGGACCGCCTCATCGACGGTTTCGCCGAGCGCGGCGAAGCGGACCTCATCCACGAGTTCGCGTTCCCGCTGCCCATCTACGCCATCTGTGACCTGCTGGGCGTGCCCGCCGAGGACCAGGACGACTTCCGGGACTGGGCGGGCATGATGATCCGCCACGGCGGCGGCCCCCGGGGCGGTGTCGCCCGCTCGGTGAAGAAGATGCGCGGCTATCTGGTGGAGCTGATCCACCGCAAGCGCGAGACCCTCGGCGAAGCGGGCGACGACGACCTGATCTCGGGTCTGATCCGCGCCTCGGACCACGGCGAGCACCTCACCGAGGGCGAAGCGGCGGCGATGGCGTTCATCCTGCTGTTCGCCGGGTTCGAGACCACCGTGAACCTCATCGGCAACGGCACCTTCGCCCTGCTCACCCACCCCGAACAGCGGGCGCTGCTCCAGCGGTCGCTGGCCGAGGAGGGGGAGGGCTCCCCGCTGCTGGACACGGCGGTCGAGGAGCTGTTGCGGTTCGACGGCCCGGTGGAGATGGCCACCTGGCGGTTCGCCACCGAACCGCTGCGCCTGGGCGGTCGGGACATCGAGCGGGGGGACCCGGTGCTGGTGGTGCTCGCCGCGGCGGACCGCGACCCGGCCCGCTTCGACCGGCCCGACACCCTGGACCTGACCCGGCGCGACAATCCGCACCTCGGATACGGCCATGGAATCCACTACTGCCTCGGCGCGCCACTGGCCCGGTTGGAGGGCCGCGCCGCGCTGGTCACGCTGCTGCGCAGGCTGCCTGACCTGCAACTGGCCGCTGCTCCGGAGGAATTGCGGTGGCGCGGCGGCCTGATCATGCGGGGCCTGCGGACGTTGCCCGTGCGGTTCGCCCCGGCCGCCGTGACCAGCAGTGGTGACGTCAGATCAGTTCCGTGATGCCTGCGTGATCTGCGCTGCATTGACTTGTGACAGGCGTTCGACTCCGGCTACCTTCACGACGAATCGGCCGCCCCCAGCCGCCGTGTTCGGTCCTGCTGTCGTACGAAAGGCCACCGCATGCTCTCCGGGAACGGTCGTCATCGACGCCCCCGACAGGCCCCCCCTCTGGTCGTTGCGGCCGGGGTGACCAGCTCCGCGATCGTCCTCCCGCTGCTCGGTGCGAGCGGTGCGACCGCGGCGGAGGCAGCGACCTGGGACCGACTCGCGGAGTGCGAGAGCGGCGGCGCGTGGAGCGCGAACGACGCCAACGGCTTCTACGGCGGTCTCCAGCTCACCCAGGAGGCGTGGGAGAAGCACGGCGGGCTCACCTACGCGGTCAGCCCCGACCAGGCCAGCCGGTCCCAGCAGATCACCGTGGGCGAGCGCATCCTGGCCGCGCAGGGACCCGCCGCCTGGCCGGGGTGCGGCGAAGCCGTGGGCCTCGTCAAGGGCGGCCCGGCGGCGGCCGTCGACCCGGGCGTTCCGTCCAAGTCCGACAAGGGCAACAAGGGCAGCGCGGTCATCGACACCGCCCCGGGCGGGGTGGCCGCCGGCAAGTCGGACGCGTCCCGTTCCACCGCGGACCGGCCCGCGTCCCAGACCCCCCGACCGGTGGAGACGACGGAACCCGGTTCCTCGACCTCGCCGAGCGCTTCGGAGGGCGCCTCCGGTTCCGCCGCTCCCTCCGACGGCGCCACCTCCCCCGGCGCCACGGGTTCTTCGGGACCCTCGGACTCCGCCGACCCCTCGGGCTCGTCGAGTTCCTCCCCGTCGTCCGAGGCGTCCCCCGGCGAGTCCTCGTCGAGCAGCGACCCGGGAGACGGGACGCCCGGTACGGGTACCGGGAGCGAGTCGGGTCTGCCCGGCTCGTCGTCCCCCTCGCCCGGCGCCTCCGACGCGACCACGGGCGCATCGACGGGGACGGAGGCGAAGGACGGTTCGGGCCGTCACCGCGGCGCCCCGGCGGCCGAGGAGGCCGTCGCCTCCCGGGAGGGCGACAGTGCGGCGGAGCACGCCTCGCGCAGCAGTGCATCCCGTGACGAACTGGACAAGTCGTACACGGTGCAGTCCGGTGACAACCTGTCGGCGATCGCCGACTCCCAGGGCGTCGAAGGGGGTTGGTCGACCCTCTACGACGGCAACAAGGGCACCGTCGGAACCGACCCCGACCTCATCCTCCCTGGCCAGAGCCTTGACCTGGCGCCCGAAGCGCCCGAAAAGAAGCAGTAGTTCGCTCCTTAATGTCCGTTTTGAGGTGTGGGGCGGAAGTGAGACATGGGTCTCATCAACCCGGCTGAGCTTTGAGTTTCCGCCCGCCCCATGCCTACGGTCAGGGCCGTTCGCCAATGCGGGCACCGACCTCCGTCACGCCGAATCCTGCCGACGGAAGTTCGGGAAAAGTCGACGCGTGAAGCGCCGTGGGCAGGAGCGGGGGACCCAAGGTAAGTGCCGGACGGGGTCGTTCGGGGAGTCGATCGAGACTCCCCGGGAGGCGACCGGACGGCTAGGGGTGGAGCCGCGCGCTGGACGCGCGGCCGGGCACTCACTCGGCCCGAACCCGACAGCTCACCTCGTATGGCGTCGGTGAGGGGATGTCTTCATGCTGCTTTCCGGTAAGGGCAAGCACCGCAAGCCCAGCAAGGCCACTCGTATCGTCACCCTCGCGGGGGTCACCGGAGCGGCCGTCGCCGCCCCGCTGCTGACGGCGACCAGTGCGTCCGCCGCCACCGCCGCCGAGTGGGACCGCGTCGCCCAGTGCGAGTCGGGCGGCAACTGGTCCATCAACACCGGCAACGGTTACTACGGCGGCGTCCAGTTCTCCGCCTCCACCTGGGCCGCCTTCGGCGGAACCAAGTACGCGCCCACCGCGAACCTGGCCACCAAGGCCCAGCAGATCGAGATAGCCGAGAAGGTCCTCGCCGGCCAGGGCAAGGGTGCCTGGCCGAGCTGTGGCGTCGGCCTCTCCAGCGCCCCCTACGGTGGCGGCGCCGCCGAGCAGCCCAAGCCGCAGACCCAGCAGCCGCAGCAGAGCGCCCCCGTGCAGCAGGCTCAGCCGAAGCAGCAGCAGCCGCAGCAGACCGAGCAGCGCGCCTCCCGTGCCGAGGACCGCGCCCCGGCCGCCCCGGCGCAGCCCGCCAAGCCGGCCGCGCCGACCAAGACGGTCGAGACCCCGACCGGCAAGAAGGTCGCGAAGGGCGACGGCGAGTACAAGGTCGTCAGCGGCGACTCGCTCAGCGCCATCGCCGAGGCCGAGGGCGTCAAGGGCGGCTGGCAGAAGCTGTACGAGCTGAACGACGACATCGTCGACGACGCCGACTTCATCTACCCGGGCCAGCAGCTCCACCTCTCCTGACCCCCACTGAACCGGTAGTCCCCTCCGGGCCCGACGGGCCCCACGGGACCACTCCCGGCTCCGGCCCGCCCCGGCCGTGAGCCGCACCCCCGGTCCCGGGCCGCGCCCCGGCCCGGCCGGGTACCCGTCCCCTCGGGTCAGTCCGCCCCGGTGCGCCGCCCCCGTGCACCGGGGCGGCGGTGCGTCCCCGGCCGGCCGGGTCCGACCGGCCCCGCGTTCCGTCGCGAACGGGGCCGGGCCCCGGAGCTCAGGTGAAGGACCCCGAGCACATTTGTTTGCCGACGGAACAATTTGGTTTCCGTTTGTCCACGAGCCGGGCGGCCGGGTGGCCGAAGTCCCGGGGGCCGTTAGGCTCAGGGGCGGCGGGGCCACCGGCCCCGCATCACTGCGTCACATCCCAGAAGGAGATGCTCGTGCCGTCCATCGACGTCGTCGTAGCCCGGGAAATCCTGGACTCCCGAGGCAATCCCACGGTCGAGGTCGAGGTGGGCCTCGATGACGGCAGCACCGGCCGTGCCGCCGTACCGTCCGGCGCCTCCACGGGCGCCTTCGAGGCCCTGGAGCTGCGTGACGGTGACGCCAACCGCTACGGCGGCAAGGGCGTCGAGAAGGCCGTCCTCGCGGTCATCGAGCAGATCGGCCCGGAGCTCGTCGGTTACGACGCCACCGAGCAGCGCCTGATCGACCAGGCCATGTTCGACCTGGACGCCACCCCGGACAAGTCCTCGCTCGGCGCCAACGCCATCCTCGGCGTCTCGCTCGCCGTCGCGCACGCCGCCTCCGAGGCCAGCGACCTGCCGCTGTTCCGCTACCTGGGCGGCCCCAACGCGCACCTCCTGCCGGTGCCGATGATGAACATCCTGAACGGCGGCTCGCACGCCGACTCCAACGTGGACATCCAGGAGTTCATGATCGCGCCGATCGGCGCCGAGTCCTTCTCCGAGGCCCTGCGCTGGGGCACCGAGGTCTACCACACCCTCAAGAAGGTCCTGAAGTCGAAGGGCCTCGCCACCGGCCTCGGCGACGAGGGCGGCTTCGCCCCGAACCTGGGCTCCAACCGCGAGGCCCTGGACCTGATCCTCGAAGCGATCAAGGAAGCCGGTTACGTCCCCGGCCAGCAGGTCGCCCTGGCGCTCGACGTCGCCGCCTCCGAGTTCTACAAGGACGGCGTGTACCTCTTCGAGGGCAAGGAGCGCACCGCCGCCGAGATGACGGACTACTACGCCGAGCTCGTCGACGCGTACCCCCTCGTCTCCATTGAGGACCCGCTGTTCGAGGACGACTGGGCGGGCTGGAACGGCATCACCGCGCGCCTCGGCGACCAGGTGCAGCTGGTCGGCGACGACCTGTTCGTCACCAACCCGGAGCGCCTGGCCCGCGGCATCGAGGAGAACTCCGCGAACGCCCTGCTCGTCAAGGTCAACCAGATCGGTTCGCTGACCGAGACCCTGGACGCCGTGGAGCTGGCCCAGCGCAGCGGCTTCAAGTGCATGATGAGCCACCGTTCCGGCGAGACCGAGGACGTCACCATCGCCGACCTCGCCGTCGCCACCAACTGCGGCCAGATCAAGACCGGCGCCCCGGCCCGCTCCGAGCGCGTCGCCAAGTACAACCAGCTCCTGCGCATCGAGGAGATCCTCGACGACGCCGCCGTCTACGCGGGCCGCAGCGCCTTCCCGCGGTTCAAGGGCTGATCGCACGACACGCACGACCACCCCGTCCGGCCCCCGACCCGGGGGCCGCACGCGGTGGCTGCGGGACGTCCCCGCACCCGGTCCCGTACCGTGTGCGGGGACGTACGCACATCACGGGAGTGACGGGGAGGCCGAGAGATGGCCGTCAAGGACCGGGACCGGTTCTCGACCGCGACCAGGTTGCGGGTGCTCGGCGAGCAGACCGCCGCCCGCGTCTACCGCTCCCAGACCCGCCGCCAGGCCCGCCGCTCCCGTCTCACTGGCCGGGCCGCCCTGCTGACCCTGGTCCTGTGCTCGCTGATCGTCGCGCTGGCCTTCCCGATGCGGCAGTACGTCTCGCAGCGCGCCGACATCGCCGACCAGCTCCGCGAACAGGAAGAGGCCAGGGCCCGGGTCGAACAGCTCCGGGACGACAAGGCCCGCTGGCAGGACGACGCCTACGCCGAGCAGCGCATAAGGGAGCGGCTGCACTACGTGATGCCCGGCGAGATCGGCTACACGGTGGTCGACCCGCGCGCGGACGAGGAGCACCGGGCCGACCGGGGCTCCACCGACCGCGCCTGGTACACCACCCTGTGGGGCGCCCTCGACCGGGCCGACGGGGCCCCCGCCCCGTCCCCCTGACCCCACCCGACGTCCGACGCCCCGGGAACCCCCGGGGGAGCGCCCGATACGGAAAGACACAGCCCCAGGCATGCACACCCCTCCGCCGACCACCCCGCGCACCGAGCCGACCGACACCGACGTCGCCGCCTTCAAGGAGCAGCTCGGACGGCCCCCGCGCGGTCTGCGCGCCATCGCGCACCGCTGCCCCTGCGGCCTGCCGGACGTCGTGGAGACGGCACCGAGGCTGCCCGACGGCACGCCCTTCCCGACGCTCTACTACCTGACGTGCCCGCGCGCCAACTCGGCGATCGGCACGCTGGAGGCCAGCGGCGTGATGAAGGAGATGACGGAGCGTCTCGCCACCGACCCGGAGCTGGCCGCCGCCTACCGGGCCGCGCACGAGGACTACGTCCGGCGCCGCGACGAGATCGAGGAGCTGACGGGCTTCCCCAGCGCGGGCGGGATGCCCGACCGGGTGAAGTGCCTGCACGTCCTGGTCGCCCACTCGCTGGCGGCCGGCCCCGGAGTGAACCCGCTGGGTGACGAGGCCATCGAGATGCTGCCCGAGTGGTGGCGCAAGGGCCCCTGCGTGACGCCCGTGACGGACACCGCCGCAGCGCCCGCGCCGGTCGCCGGGGGCCAGCGATGACCCGGGTGGCCGCGATCGACTGCGGCACCAACTCGATCCGGCTGCTGGTCGCCGACGCGGACCCGGTGACGGGCACGCTCGTCGACCTCGACCGCCGGATGACGATCGTCCGCCTCGGCCAGGGCGTGGACCGCACCGGCCGCCTCGCCCCCGAGGCACTGGAGCGGACCTTCGCCGCGTGCCGCGAGTACGCGGCGGTGATCAAGGAGCACGGCGCCGAGCGGCTGCGCTTCGTGGCGACCTCGGCGAGCCGCGACGCGGAGAACCGCGACGCGTTCGTCCGCGGCGTCCTGGACATCCTGGGCGTCGAGCCGGAGGTGATCACGGGCGACCAGGAGGCGGAGTTCTCGTTCACCGGCGCCACCCGCGAGCTGTCCGGCCGCACCGACCTGGCGAAGCCGTACCTCGTGGTGGACATCGGCGGCGGCTCCACGGAGTTCGTCGTCGGCGAGGAGCACGTACGGGCGGCCCGCTCGGTGGACGTCGGCTGCGTCCGGATGACGGAACGTCACCTCGTCCAGGACGGCACGGTCACCGACCCGCCGACCGCGGCGCAGGTCGCGGCGGTCCGCGCGGACGTCGAAGCCGCCCTCGACCTCGCGGAGCAGACGGTTCCGCTGCGCGGGGCCCGCACCCTGGTCGGCCTCGCCGGTTCGGTGACGACGGTCGCCGCCATCGCCCTGGACCTGCCGGCGTACGACTCCGCCGCGATCCACCACGCCCGCGTCCCGTACGCACGGGTCCGGGAGATCACCGAGCGCCTGCTGACGTCCACGCACGCCGAGCGCGCGGCGATACCGGTGCTGCATCCCGGGCGGGTCGACGTGATCGGCGCCGGTGCGCTGGTGCTGCTCGCGCTCATGGAGCGCATCGGCGCGGACGAGGTCGTCGTCAGCGAACACGACATCCTGGACGGCATCGCGTTCTCCCTCGCGTAGCCGCCCGGCGGGTCCTCGACGGACCTGCCCCTCCCGGCCCCGGCCCCGGCACTGCATGTGCCGGGGTCTTCGCGTGCGCGGGGTCAGGTGGCCTTCACCTCCGCCCACACGGACTTCCCCTCGGCGAGGTCCGTCACCCCCCACCGCCCCGGGCACAGGGCGTCCAGGATGACGAGACCACGTCCGCGGGTGCGGTGCGCGGACGCGTGACGCAGGCGCGGATGCCGGCGCACCCGGTCGTGGACCTCCACCCGGGTGCGGATGTCGTCGGCGTCCACCACCAGCCGCAGGAAGTCGTCGGGTCCGGCGGTCCCGTAGCGGACGGAGTTGGTGACCAGCTCACAGGCCACCAGGACGACCGTCTCGACGTGGTCGTCGGACGCGTCAGGCGCGTGGCGCCGCACGTGGTCCCGTACGAACTCGCGGGCTGCTCTGGCCGACGCGGGCTCGCCGACCAGCAGGAGAACGGGCGGCGGCCCGCCGGGCGGGGCATGTTCCATGGACTCACTTCCCTGGTGAGGCGGCCATGGGCTTGACGCTCCGGGGGAGCGTGGCTCATCGCCTGCAAAGTAGACCACTAGCTTTCAGGTGCGCTACTAGTAGCGCTACATGTATGCGTGATCTACCCTCTTTCGTGTAGCGCTGCACTCGGTCAGGATTGATGCGGCACACGCGGAGAAGTGGGAGAGGGAGAGGCATGGCCCAGGTGGGATATGAGGGAATCGCGGCCTACTACCGCCAACAGATCCAGGACGGGGTCCTCAAGCCGGGCGCCACGATGCCGTCGCTGCGTCAGGTGTGCGAGCAGTTCGGGGTGGCGAACACGACGGCCAACCGCGCGTACCGCGTGCTCAAGACGGAGGGGCTGACGCTCCCCAGGGCCGGCGTGGGCACGGTCGTCGCGGGGCCGATCAGCAACAACATCGCGGCCCGGGTGCGCCTGTACGAGTCCACGGGCAAGGCCCTGGGGGACGGCGAGACCTCCAGGGTCGTCGAGGTCGGGACGGTGGGCGCGGACGAGTTGGTCGCCCCGCGTCTCGATGTGGCCCCGGGCACTCCGGTCCACGTGCGGCGACGGATCGTCAGCCGTGAGAACGCCCCGGTGCACATCAGCAGTTCGTACTACCCCGCCCATGTGGTGGCCGTGACGCCCGAACTCGCCGAGCCCGTCTCCACCGGAGGGTCCAGGGAACTGGCTGCGGAACGGCTCGGGGTGGCGCAGGACCGCGTTCTGGAGGAGGTGACGTCGAGGCTGCCCACCGCCGCGGAGAAGGAGGCCCTGGGGCTGACCGCCAGTGTCGTCGTGACTCAGGTGGTGAGGACGGTGTACCTGGCGGACGGCCGTGTGGTGGAGGTGGCCGTGAAGGTCTCCGGCGGTGCCACGATCCTGCGGTGGGTGACTCCGTTGCGCTAGTCCTCCCGAGCGGGTACGGGCATGTCGGTCGGCTCCGAGGTGCGGGCGGGCCGGCGGAGAGCGGCGGAGCCCGCGCATCTGACGTCAACAGCCAGAGGAGACCGTGACGGAGATCGAAGGAGCCCGGTCGTTCCGGGAGGCGTGGTTCGCGGGGGTGCGCAAGCATTTCCCGGGCGAGCCGAAGCCGGGGTACGTGACCCCGTGGGAGGACACCCCCGAGTGGGAGCGGCAGGCGGCCGGAGCGGTGTACGAACAGGTGAGGCGGTTCCTCGACCTGAGCGACGGTCACGCGGCGCGGCTGAGTCGTGAGCAGAAGGGCCGGTTCGTCGCCACGTCCTGGACCGCGCAGATGTACAAGCACTTCGGGGACCCGAAGCCGGGGTACGTGGCCGACTGGCCCGACCTGCCCGAGTGGCAGCGGGAGACCGACGCGGACCTCTTCGAGACGATCGAGGCGATCGAAGCGGTCGAGGCGAGGGCGCGCTGACGCGTTTCCGCGCGCCGCTGGTGCTCCGCGGCTCACTGCCCTCGTTACACGTCGCGAAGACCGCCCACCTTGACCACGAGGACGAGGAGTTCACCGTCCTCGACCCGGTAGGCGACCCGGTAGGGGCCGACCCGGAGCCGGTAGAGCCCCGAGGGGCCGGTCAGCCTCTTGGCATCGGCGTCTTCCCGGTACGGGTCGTCGCCGAGCGCGGTCAGCGCGGTCAGGATGTGCATGGCGGCGGTCCGGTGGAGGGACCGCAGCTGCCGCTGGGCCGCCGCCGTGAACCGGAAGGCGTACTTCACGCCGTGCCCTCGCCGGACTCCGTGAACAGGTCGGCCAGCAACTCGGCCATGGTCACTGTGGGCCCGCCCGCGGCCAGCACCGCTTCCGCCTCGCGGGCCAACAGCACGTCGGCCGCCTCCTCCAGCGCTTCGAATTCCGCGATGGGCACCACGGCGGCCACCGGTACCCCGTTGCGGGTGATCACTGTGGGGGTGCCCTGCTCGGCGTGGTTGATGTGGTCGGCGAGGTGGGCCCTGGCCTCCCGGACGGTCACGGTGTTCTTCTCCACGGGGTCCATGCATGCAGTGTGCGCGTGAACGTGTACACCGACTCCTCGACGGCGTGTCGGAAGGGTGCTTCGGGGCCGCCCGGCGGGGAGCCCGACAGGCCCCCCGGAGGGCCCTCCGGGGGGCCGTGAACGCGCCGTCCCGAAGTGTTCCGGCCACCCTCTGCGAGAAAGTTCGTGAAGTTCTTCACAAGGAAAAAACCCCTGGCGAGCGCCCTGGAGGCCCCCAAGGCCCCTGCTTATGGGTCCAAGGTCCCGAGTCGGGTGACTGTGGGGTGTTCCCGACGTGTGGCACGGGTCCGGATCAAGGGGGTCGCGGTACCGGGTCGAGGGGCCGACAGTGCAGCTCAGACGGTATTGACAGGGGTGACCCAACGTACCGAGGCGGCGCAGGGTTCCCCTCGGCGTGCATGACCTCCGTCACGCGGGTCGGGCACTATAGCAGAGGGGGCAGTGATCCTTGTGAAGGGGCGCACTAAGTACCCCTCCGTGGCGGGTGGATACTCGATGCCATGAGCACCACGGAGCGTCCCAGGATCCTCGTAGTAGGCGGTGGGTACGTAGGTCTGTACGCGGCGAGCCGCATCCTCAAGAAGATGCGGTACGGAGAGGCGACGGTCACGGTCGTCGACCCGCGCTCGTACATGACGTACCAGCCCTTCCTCCCCGAAACCGCCGCCGGCAGCATCTCCCCGCGGCACGTCGTCGTCCCGCTGCGACGCGTGCTCCCCAAGGCGGAGGTCCTCACCGGTCGGGTCACCACCATCGACCAGGACCGCAAGGTCGCCACCGTGGCGCCGCTCGTCGGTGACGCGTACGAGCTGCCGTTCGACTACCTGGTGATCGCTCTCGGTGCCGTCTCCCGGACGTTCCCGATCCCGGGTCTCGCCGAGCAGGGCATCGGGATGAAGGGTGTCGAGGAGGCCATCGGCCTGCGCAACCACATCCTGGAGCAGCTCGACAAGGCCGACTCCACGACCGACGAGGAGGTCCGCCGCAAGGCGCTCACCTTCGTCTTCGTCGGCGGCGGCTTCGCTGGCGCGGAGACCATCGGCGAGGTCGAGGACATGGCCCGGGACGCGGCCAAGTACTACACCAGCGTCTCCCGCGAGGACATGCGGTTCATCCTCGTCGACGCCGCCGACAAGATCCTGCCCGAGGTGGGACCCAAGCTCGGCACGTACGGCAAGGAGCACCTCGAGGGCCGCGGGGTGGAGATCTACCTCAGCACCTCGATGGAGTCCTGCGTCGACGGCCACGTGGTGTTGAAGAACGGCCTGGAGGTCGAGTCCAACACCATCGTGTGGACCGCCGGCGTGAAGCCCAACCCCGCGCTCGCCCACTACGGTCTGCCGCTCGGCCCGCGCGGCCACGTGGACACCCAGACCACGCTCCAGGTGCAGGGCAGCGACTACATCTGGTCCGCCGGTGACAACGCGCAGGTGCCCGACGTCGCCGCCCGCAAGGCCGGGAACCCGAACGCCTGGTGCCCGCCCAACGCCCAGCACGCGCTGCGCCAGGCCAAGCTCCTCGGCGACAACGTCATCTCCGGCATGCGGGGCTTCCCGCAGAAGGAGTACAGCCACGCCAACAAGGGCGCGGTCGCGGGCCTCGGCCTGCACAAGGGCGTGGCCATGATCGTCATGGGCAAGTTCAAGATCAAGCTGCGCGGCCGGCTCGCCTGGTACATGCACCGTGGCTACCACGGCATGGCCATGCCGACCTGGAACCGCAAGATCCGGGTCTTCGCCGACTGGACCCTCGGCATGTTCCTCAAGCGCGAGGTCGTCTCGCTCGGTGCGATCGAGACGCCGCGCGAGGAGTTCTACGAGGCCGCGAAGCCGACTCCGCCGCCCGTGGCGAAGCAGGAGAAGCAGGAGAAGCTCAGCGCCTGACCCGCTGGTCGCTCCTTGCTCGTGTACGACTGTGGGGCCGTCCGCCATCCGTGGTGCGGACGGCCCCACAGTCGTACCCGGCCCGGCCCCGGCCGTACCTGCCGCGGTAGCTGCCCCCGGCTCCGTAGCCGCACCTGGCCCGCCGTCGCCCCCGGCCCGATGGCTGCCGCCCGATCCTCGGGCGTCCCGGCCCCGGTCGTCGCTCCCGGCCCGCGGACCCGTGCCGATGCCCGTAGAGCCACTCGGCGGGGCCCCGCCGAACGGATTCCGCCACCCGGAGGGTGCTGGCAAAAAACCGACCCGCACGACCCCACGACGGGACTGCACGGCCCCCGACCCGGTGTTTACGTGGTGATGGACCATCACCAGGCCCCGCCACGTAAGGACATCGCGATGCAGCCCACCGCCCGTCAGCTCCAGAACCTCGCACAACGCCTGCTGGGAGCCCCGTTCCCGCTCCGCATCCGCGCCTGGGACGGCTCGGAGTCCGGCCCGCCGCCCACGGGGACCGATCAGGACGCCACCCCCGCCCCCACCCTGGTGATCCGTCACCGAAAGGCCCTGCGCCGGCTGTTGTGGAAGCCGGGGGAGCTCGGCCTCGCCCGCGCCTGGGTCGCCGGGGACATCGATGTCGAGGGCGACCTGTACGAGGCCCTGGACCGGCTGTCCGGCGTCCTGTGGGACCGCGACGAACGGGCGCCCGGCCTGCTGGACGCGCTGCGCGACCCGTCCGTCCGCGCGGCGGCCCGCGCCTTCGCCGTCCTGTCCCGCCCCCTCCCGCCCCCGTCGCCCCCGCGCGAGGAGCGCCACCGCTCCGGCCGGCTCCATCTGCACACCCGCCGCAGCGACGAACAGGCCATCAGCCACCACTACGACGTCGGCAACGACTTCTACGAGCTGGTCCTCGGCCCGGCGATGGTCTACTCGTGCGCGTACTGGGACGTCCCGGCCCCGGGGCGCGCCCGCACGCTGGAGGACGCCCAGCGGGACAAGCTCGAACTGGTCGCGCGCAAGCTCGACCTGCGCCCCGGCACCAGACTCCTGGACGTGGGCTGCGGCTGGGGCTCCATGGCGCTGCACGCGGCGCGCGAGCACGGGGCCACGGTCGTCGGCATCACCCTGTCCCAGGAGCAGGCCGCGTACGCCCGCAAGCGGGTCGCGGAGGAGGGGCTGGCCGACCGGGTGGAGATCCGCGTCCAGGACTACCGGGACGTCCGGGACGGGCCGTTCGACGCGATCTCGTCCATCGGGATGGCGGAACACGTCGGCGCGGACCTGTACCTGGAGTACGCGCGTGACCTGTACGCCCTGCTGCGGCCCGGCGGGCGGCTGCTGAACCACCAGATCGCCCGCCGTCCGCAGCGCGACGAGACGACGTACCGGGTGGACGAGTTCATCGACGCCTACGTCTTCCCGGACGGCGAGTTGGCGCCGGTCGGCACCACGGTGAGCGCCCTGGAACGGGCCGGCTTCGAGGTGCGGGACCTGGAGTCGATCCGTGAGCACTACGCCCTCACCCTGCGCCGCTGGGTGGCCAATCTGGAGTCCGGCTGGGAGCGGGCCCTGAGTCTGGTCTCCCCGGGGCGGGCCCGGGTGTGGCGGCTGTACATGGCGGCGTCCGCGCTGTCCTTCGAGCGCAACCGGATCGGCGTCAACCAGATCCTCGCGGTGCGCACCCCTCAGTCCGGTGCGTCCGGTCTGCCGCTGCGCATCCGCACCTGGACGGAGCGCACGGCCGGTGGGGAGTTCGCTCCCGCCGCGCCCTGAATCCGGTCTCCGTACGCCCGGGGCACGGGCGTACGGGAGGGCCCCGGTACCGGGAATCCGGTACCGGGGCCCTGGAACAGCCGCTGCGGGAGGGGGGTGTCCCGGAGCGTGCTATTCCGTCTTGATGGCCGTCAGCATGTTCAGCCGGGCGGCGCTGCGCGCGGGCCACATCGCGGCCAGCACGCCGACCAGTCCGGCCAGGGCCATGAAGAGGACGATCCGTCCGCCCGGGAGGACCAACGCGTAGTCCGGGATGCTGCCCTTGATCGTCTCGCCGATGGCCCAACCGAGGAAGGAGCCGAGGACGATGCCGACGGTGGCGCCGAAGAGCGAGATCACGATCGCCTCCAGCCGGATCATCCGCTTCACGCGCCGCCGGTCGAGGCCGATGGCCCGCAGCATGCCGATCTCCTGCTGACGCTCGAACACCGACATGGCCAGGGTGTTGATGACGCCGAGGATCGCGATGATCAGGGCCATTCCCAGCAGCCCGTACATGATGTTCAGCATCATGTTGATCATGCCGCCGATCTCGTCGCGGAACTCCTTCTGGTCCTGGACCTTCATGCCCGGGTTGTTGCCGAGGGCGTCCACGAGGGCCTTCTCGTTCGCCTCGGTGGTGCCGCCCTGCATCGTGACCCAGATCTCCTGGATGGCGGACTGCGTCAGGTACGGGGTGGCCAGTTCGCGGGGCAGGAGGTAGGGCGAGACGAAGTCGTTGTCCTCGAAGACCGCGGCGATCGTGAGCTGCTGCGTGTCCTTCTTGCCGTTGCCCTCGAAGGTGACGGGGATCGTGTCGCCGGCCTTCCAGCCCTGCTTGTCCGCGGTCTTCTCGGCGACGGCGATCTGCCCCTGGCCGAGCGCGTCGAACGAACCGTTCACGACGGGCAGGTGGTAGACCTTGTCGACCCCGTCCGCGGTCACCGCGGAGGCGTGGCGCTCCTTGCCCTCGACCCGCACCTGGATCGCCTCCTGGGGCGACAGGGCCTCGATGCCCTTGGCCTTCTCCAGCAGTGCGAGCGAGGAGTCGTCCAACGGGTGGCCGCTGGACATGGAGATCCGGAAGTCACCGCGCACCTGGTCGGTGGTGCTGCGGTCGATCGCCTGGCTGATCGAGGCGCCGATCACGGTCAGCCCGGTGACCAGGGTCAGACCGATGGCGAGCGCGGAGGCGGTGGCACCGGTGCGGCGCGGGTTGCGGACTGCGTTCTGTGCGGCGAGCTTCCCGGAGACCCCGAAGGCCCTGGTCAGCAGCGGGCGGAACACCGCGATCACCGGGCGGGCGAGCTGCGGGATCAGGATGATGAAGCCGATGAGCGTCAGGAAGGCGCCCACGGCGATGAGCATGCGACCGCTGCTGCCCTGGGCCGCGCCCGCGGTGATCCCGAGGGCGCCCGCACCGGCGAGGACGGCACCGATGATGTTCCGCACCAGCAGGGACTTGCCGGAGGCGACCGCGTGGACGCTGCTCATCGCGGCGACCGGCGGGATCTTCGCGGCGCGGCGCGCGGGCAGCCAGGCGGCGAGCACGGTGACCGCGATGCCGACGCCCAGCGCGGACAGCACCGCGGCGGCGGAGACGACCAGCGGGCCGTCCGGGATCTTCATGTCCAGGGCGTTCAGCGTGGAACGCAGCCCGGTGGCGAGCCCGAGGCCCACGCCGAAGCCGATGAGCGAGGCGACCGTGCCGACGAACAGGGCTTCCATGATCACGGAGCGCTTGACCTGCGGCCGGGAGGCGCCGACGGCGCGCATCAGGGCCAGTTCGCGGGTGCGCTGGGCGACCAGCATCGTGAAGGTGTTGGCGATCAGGAAGATGCCCACGAACAGCGCGATGCCGGCGAAGGCCAGCAGCATCGTGTTCATGTTCTTCATCGAGTCCTTGATCATCTTGGCCTCGTCGGCCGCCGCCTTCTCGGCGGTCTTCGCCTTGGAGCCCTTGGGCAGCAGCGGCTTGACCTCGTCGAGGATCTGCTGCGCCGAGGCGCCGGACTTCGCGGCGACGGTGAAGCTCTCGAAGTGGCCGGGCCGCAGGTACTGCTTCTGCGCGACGGAGGTGTCGAACAGGACGAGGCTGCCGCCCGCGCTCACCTGACCGTCGTCGGTGGTGAAGATCCCGGCGAGGTCGTACTCCTGGACCGTTCCGGTCGTCGCGACCCGCACGGTGTCCCCGACCGCGTAGCCGCCCTTGTCGGCGGTGGTCTTGTCGAGGGCGATCTGTCCGTCCTGGACGGGGCCCTTGCCCTGGACGAAGTCGAACGCCGCGTCCTTGCCGCTGTCGTCGGGGGCGAAGTTGCGCCCGGTGTTGGACCAGCCGACGCCGAGCAGCTTGCCGTCCTCGTCGGCGACCCCGGCGAAGCCGGAGACCCGGCCGGTGACCTCGTCGACCCCGTCAACGCCCTGCACCTTGGTGAGGGTGCCCGCGGGGATGCCGAGCCGCTGACCGTCCTTCTCCGGGCCGTCGACGACCACGGCGATGTCGTCGTAGCTCTTGGCGGACTGGCTGCTGAAGGCTTTGCCGAGGGTGTCGGTGAAGACCAGGGTGCCGGAGACGAAGGCGACGCCGAGCGTGACGGCGAGCACGGTCATCAGCAGCCTGGCCTTGTGCGCGAGTACGTTGCGCAAGGCGGTACGGAACATGAGTGAAGTCCTGGGGTGAGGGCCGCGGGATACGGCGGTACGACGGGCGGCCGGGCTGCGGGTCGGTGCGACGGGGGAGCCCGGAGGGTCAGCTGACGCGGCCCTTGGCGTCGAACGCCTTCATCCGGTCCAGCACGGCATCGGCCGTGGGGGCGTGGATCTCGTCGACGATCCGTCCGTCGGCGAGGAAGATCACCCGGTCCGCGTAGGAGGCGGCGACGGCGTCGTGGGTCACCATGACGACGGTCTGACCCAGCTCGCGCACCGAGTTGCGCAGGAAGCCGAGGACCTCGGCGCCGGAGCGCGAGTCGAGGTTTCCGGTCGGCTCGTCACCGAAGATGATCTCCGGCCGGGAGGCCAGGGCGCGGGCCACGGCCACGCGCTGCTGCTGACCGCCGGAGAGCTGGGTGGGACGGTGCCCGAGGCGGGCCCGCAGACCGATCATGTCGATGACCGCGTTCACCCACTGCTGGTCCGGCTTGCGGCCGGCGATGTCCATCGGGAGCGTGATGTTCTCCAGGGCCGTCAGGGTCGGCAGCAGGTTGAACGCCTGGAAGATGAAGCCGATCTTGTCCCGGCGGAGCTGGGTGAGCTGCTTGTCCTTGAGCGTGCTCAGCTCGGTCTCGCCTATCCGGACGGAGCCGCTGCTGAAGCTGTCGAGCCCGGCGACGCAGTGCATCAGCGTCGACTTGCCGGAACCGGAAGGGCCCATGATCGCGGTGAACTGGCCCTGGTGGAAGTCGACGGTGACGTGGTCGAGCGCGACCACCTTGGTCTCGTCCTGGCCGTAGACCTTGCTCAGGTTCGTGGCGCGGGCGGCCACACCCGTGGCGCGGTCTGCGATGGAGGTGGTGGTCACGGAGGGCACTCCCTGTCGGTTCGGGGTGGGACGTCTTCCATCCTGTCCGCCGATCCGGGCCGTGGAGTCAGCCGCTGTTCCGGTTCCGGGGACAACCCTTGGTCGCACCGGACCGCCCCGAGTCATACCTGGGGATGACCCGCGTCTGCGACCGGGGCCATGTCCTCCAGCACGGGCGGCGGGCCCGGGCATCGGTGCCGGTGGGGCGGGGCGGCTGTCAGTGGCCCGGTGCACAGTGGTGCCGTGCCGGGCAGCCCCGGCGGTGCGCCCCCGGGTCGCCCGGCGCGTCCGCGCACCCCACCCGGCGCGTCCTCGCGCCACCGAGCAGAAGGGGGACCGCCGTGCCGGTCACCAACGAGAAGGTCGCCGCACTGGTCGCCGATTCCGCGCTGCTGGGCGGGATGTACACCGACGAGTACTTCCCCGACCACCTGGTCGACCGGGGAGTCGCCGTCCTGCTGCGGCTGTGCGAGCGGATCGAGTCCGAAGGCCCCGCGGACCTCACGGCGTTGTACGCCCTCACCGCCGTCGCGACGGAGGAGTTCAACGACCTGGAGTCGGTGTTCGAGGCGGAGGGCAGCGAACTGGAGACCGTCGCGCGCGAGGAGATCTGCGAAGCGTTCTTCCTCGTGGCCGGGTGCTACGGCTTCGTGGACGCCGATCCGGAACGGCTGGTCGAGGCGCGCGAGTGGTGACGGCTCCGGCGCGTTGACGGGGGACGGAGCCCGACGGTGACCGGCGCGCCCCTCCGGGCGCTGACGGCGGTCGCAGCGCGCCGGTGTGCGACGGTGCGCGGGGGCGTGCGGCAGCGTGCGGCGGCTTGGTGAAGGCGGCGCGGACAACCCGTGTGGGTGGTGTGTGCAGGGGTTGGGTTGACGTTTCGCTTCGGGCGGTGGCCGAAACCCACGCGAACGACTGAACGACCCCCTACACCGACGGTGAATTCCCGTCATTTCACGCTCGGCATGGGAGCCGACGGATGAGGGCAATCTTTGGGTGCGGACGGGAGGGCCCCGGTGTCTGATGCTCCCTCAGACCTCAATAAAATCAGACAACATCGGGCTTCGGTTCGGCTGTTCGGGCTACCCGTCCGGCTAGGCTCGGACCCCTGGTCACGGAGCCATGGCCCTGAGCCCGGATGGTGGAATGCAGACACGGCGAGCTTAAACCTCGCTGCCCCGCGCGGGGCGTACCGGTTCAAGTCCGGTTCCGGGCACCGATCTTCACACGATCGCCCCACCAGCCGAAGCGGGCTGGTGGGCACGACTCCTTCACGGGGGTGGGGAACGCCGTGGGTACTCCGCGGGCGATTCCCCTCCCACGCGACCCGCTCAGAGCAGGAAAAAGCCGCGAAGCGGATCGCCCGGATCGTGGCACGTGGGCCCCGCTCCACGACCGGCGGGGCTGACCCACCGGTTCCCGAGCTCTTCGCCGTAGACGACGTCCACTTCTACTGCGCCGCGGTCGGCTGTGACCTCTGCGCCCGCTCGATGAGCACGTGCTGAAGCGACGCCACCTCGGGGACGCTCGTGCGCGCCCGGGGTCGTCGCCGGGGGTTGCCGGGCGCCCCGGCAGCAGTCGCAGGCAGGGGATCGCGGCCCGGAGAACGAAGTTCCCCCGACAGCAGGTCACTTCGCCCGGTGCTCAGCGCCGCGCGCGTGCGGGCCGGGCGACCAGCCGCACATCGGGGCCGGAGCGGGCCACGTCCAGCAGTTCGCAGCGGAGGATGTCGTCCATGGTGCCGATCGTCCCGCCTTCGAGTCCACTCTTGCCGCGCCCGAGGAGCGCCGGCGCGACGTAGGCGATGATCCGGTCGACCAACCCGGCGGAGACGAACGACGCGGCGAGTGTCGGACCGCCTTCCAGGAACACACCCCGTACGTCGCGGTCCCGGAGCTCCCGTAGCAGTGCCGTCAGGTCGAGACCGCCTCCCCGCGCGGCACGCGGCAGCCGCACGACCGTGGCGAGGCCACACAGATGGGTGGCCTCGGCGTCCTCGGCGACGGCGATCAGCGTGGGCGCGACGTCGTCCAGCACCCGTGCATTGGCGGGCGTACGGGCCCGGGTGTCGACGATCACCCGCCAAGGCTGTTCCTCGACCGGCACGGCCACCCGCAGAGAGGGGTCGTCCCGCACCGAACGCACCGCGAGGTGGGGGTCGTCGGCCTGCTGCGTGCCCGAGCCGACCACCGTCGCCCCGCACGCCGACCGCAGTGCGTGCACCTCGGCACGGGATTCCGCACTGGTGATCCACTGGCTGGTGCCGTCCACCGCGGCGATGCGCCCGTCCAGAGTGGCCGCGTACTTGTAGACGACGTACGGCCGTCCGTCGACGGTGTGCCATTCGTCGGTGCCGACCAACTCGCTGCTGTGCACGGGCCCTCCCACGGGGATTCGGTAGGCGCGAGCCTAGGTCAGATCGCTGCGACCGCTTCGACGAGTCCCCGCACCGCGCTGGTGGTCCGCCACGGGGTGAGGGCGGTGACGACCCGTCGCAGTTCTGCCGTCGTGCGCCGCGAATCGGTCTCGCGCATGATCTCCAGCGCCTCCAGGGCGGTGACGCATGCCGCGTCGGGCGACCGGGCGGCGGCGTGTGCGGTGGCGAGTCGTGCGAGATGGAGTCCCCGCTCCCGCTGGTAGCTGCCGGGCCAGTGATCCAAAGCTCGTTGGTAGGACGCCACTGCCTCGGCAGGATGGCCTAGGAGTAGCTGGCACGCTGCCCTTTGGGCCTCGACGTACGCGGGGACGCAGTATCCGCCGAGTTGGTCAGCCCGGGTGGCCCGGGTTCCCGCGGCGAGTTCGTGTGCGGTCGCTATGGCACGGGCCGCCTCGGTGCCGTCGCCGGCCAGGGCATGGCCGTGGGCCCGCTGAATGTGTGCGGAGGCCCGGACGCGTTCCGGTACATCGCCTCGGACGAGCAGTGCGGCCGAGGCCAAGCCGATGGCCCGCTGTCGCTGGTTCAGGCCGACGGACTGCTGGGCCTTGCGCATCAGGACGAATGCTTGAAGCGCGGGGTCGTCCGCCTCCTGTGCCCATTCCATGGCGCGGTCGGACCACCACAGTCCCACCTCCGGCTGCCCGAGGTCCTCGTGGAGCCAACCGGCGAACTCGGCCCATTCGGAGGCTGTCCGGAGGACACCGGCGCGGAGGTTTCCCGAGGCCGAGGAGAGGACCTGTTCCTCGATCACGGCGAGGTGGTCTCGTACCGCCCCGATGACGCAGTGCGGGCCGTAGAGGCTGTCGGACTGGACGAGGGTGGCACGGAGACCGCGGAGATGAGCGACAACGGCAGGGTTCAGGGGACGACGGCGCGAGCTGTCGCCGGACGGCGGCAGACCCAAGCTGGCGGCCGTGCCGAGGAGCTGACGCCGGTTCATCGGACGAGTGGTGCCTGCACGGTGATTGTAGGGGCCGTTCCCCGCGAGTCCGAGGAGGGTCGGGGAGATACCGAGCCGGTCGGCGACCATCGAGAGCACGTCCATGTCTTTGGCTGACTGGCGTCCGCGCTCCAAGCGACTGACCGTGGATTGGCTGTATCCGCACATGTCCGCGAGCTGCCGCTGAGTCCATCCACGCTCTCGTCGTGCGGTTCTGATGGCCTGGCCGTTGCTGCGGTGACGGGGTGTCTGCTCCATGCTCCGGTCCCGGGATGCGGTGGCAGGGGGTCGTCCCAGGGATACCCAAGGTAGTGACTTCGGTTCGAGTCTGTATGCAGCTCGTGCATAACGACAGCGTGTGCTGCATACGGGCAAGCCTGCTGGGCGAAGGACGCGTTCTCCTTGCTGCAAGAGCTCATCCTCAGGGAGACGATCATGGACAGTAGGCGGCGGCAGCTGACGCCGGACGCGGCAGCGCGCACCCGCACAACGAGGGGCGGCACGGCACCGCGTCGGCTCCTGATCGTCACGTGCGTGGTGCCCCTCAAGGACCGGGGGACCGCCCCACCCGTGCGCCCAGCGGCCGACAGGACCGCGTTCACCCAGTCGCTACCGAGGGCGCCGCAGTCAGCGGGGGTCGCACGGCGTCTGGTCTCCTCGGCTCTTCGAGCCTGGGGGGCGGATGCGGTGGAGGACGCGGCGTGGCTGGTGGTCACCGAGCTCGTGTCGAACGCCGTCGTGCACACAGGGGTCGGTTCCGTTCGACTGACCGTGACCCGGCGCAACGAACGCTTCGTACGGATCGCCGTAGCGGACCGGTCGCTACGGGTACCGCGGTCGTTCTCCCCTGACCCGGGTGACGAGTCAGGGCGAGGACTCTCGATCGTGGCCGCGCTGTGCGGTGGTCGATGGGGCGTGGACCGGCTGAGTCGGGGCAAGTGCGTGTGGGCCGAGTTGCCCGCCACCGCCGAGCCACCGCGGTGAACTCGGCGTCGGCCCGTTCCCCCGGTGGCGACTCACGGGGGCCCGGGGCCGAGCAGGGTGAAGGCGCCGTACGCACCGGAGGCGAGTGCCGCCGCACCCACGACCGCCCCCGCCAGGGCCCCGCGCCGCACCCCCGCGAGAGCCACCGCCGCCGGGAGCAGCAGGGGGAACGCCGGCATCATCAGCCGCGGCCTGGAGCCGAAGTACCCGGAGCCGATCAGTGAGATCACCACGACCGCGGTGCCGTAGACGATGACAGGGAGGGGCTGCCGCTGGCGCAGGCACAGCCATCCCACCCAGAAGAGGAGACCGAAGGCCGCGCACAGCCCGAGGCCCGCGAGGACGTTGCGGCCGAACTGCTCCACCACGAACGAGGCGAGCGCCACGCCCCCGTCGATCCGGTTGTTCCACCCCGCCTGTACGTCGAAGTACGCGAACGGCCGGCCCTCGTGCACCGCCACGAAGACGATGTACGCGAGCCAGCCCAGCGGGGCCAGACAGACCCCGGCGATCATCCGTGCGTGCCCGCGCAAGGACTCGCCCGCGCGGTACGCGGTCACCAGCCGCCACACTGCGGTGATCCCGATCGCCGCGATCAGCGCCGCCGCGGTCGGCCGGGTGAGCCCGGCCCCGGCGCACAGCAGCCCGGCCGTGATCCAGCGCTCGGTCAGGACGGCGTACAGCGCCCAGGCCGCGAGCGCCGTGAACAGCGTCTCGGTGTACGCCATGGACTGCACGAACGCGGTCGGGTAGGCCCCCCACAGCGCGGCCAGCAGAACGCCAGCCCGAGGCCCGTACGCCCGTGCGCCGACGGCGTAGATGCCCCAGGCGGCCACCAGCGAGGCGAGCCACGACACCAGCAGGCCCGCGCCCGCGGCGTCCAGCGGGAGCAGGGCGGACAGGCCCCGCTCCAGGGCGGGGAGCAGCGGGAAGAACGCCAGGTCGGAGTGGACCGAGCCGTCCGCGAGCCGGACCTCGTACCCGTAGCCGTTCTCGGCGATCCGCTGGTACCAGACCGCGTCCCAACGGCCGCTCAGCCGGTGCAGCCCGTCCCCGTCCGTGGCGGCCGAGACCACCGAGAGGAGCGCGAGGCCGGTCAGCCGCACCGCGGCGTACGCCAGCAGCGCGGGCGCGGCCCGCCGCAGGGTCGGCCGTGGCGGGTGGACACCGGGACCGGGCGCCGCCGTCGTCGGCGCGGGCAGGGTGAGGGGGGCGGCCTTGGTGTCGGGCATGGGGGCGATTCTCCCGGACCCGAAAGCGGGGCACCCCGGCGGAGTCAATTCCCCGGGCGCCGCGGTGGCGAACGGCCGGGCCGGCGTATCTGCGGCACGGAAATCCGGGGAATTCGCTCCGGTATACGGGAATGATCAGCGGACCGGCCCGGCGCCCCGGACGGGGGAGTCCGGTGGCGGGTGGGCACCCGGTCGGTGAGAGTGGCGTCGAACGGCCGCGGTCGCCCGGGGCGGGCCCGGGCGCCGCGGGGGCGCACGTGTGACGAACGCGACCCCTCGGCGCGCCGACGGGACCGGGGGCGCGGGTGAGAAACGCGGCCATCCGGGAAACTGAAGAAGGAACGGTAAGCACAGGTGAGCGTGTGGGAACACACGGCTACGGCCGGGCGTTCTTCCGTAACGGAAGGGGAAAGATCCTCCCTAGGCACTAGGGGAGATGCTTTGCCCGCACATTACTCTTGAGGCCAAGGCCGCGCAGCGCGGCCATGGAGGAGTGAAATGAGGAGCAGTAACCCGGTCTTCTCGCGTCGGGGGTTCAGCCGCGACAACGGCTACGCGGGGTTCAACGCCGCGCCGCAGGCCGGGGGACCCGCCGTCCAGACCCAGGGCAACCCGTACGCGCAGGGCGCCCCCGCGCCCACCAACCCGTACGCCCAGAACCCTTACGCCCAGCCGGACGGCCTCCAGGGCACCGGCACGTCGGCCCCGGCCGGCACCGGACGCATGACGATGGACGACGTCATCATGCGCACGGGGACGACCCTCGGCATTCTCATCGTCACGGCCGCACTGGCCTGGGCGCTGCTGCCCGTGGACGACGCGAACATCGCGCGGTCCATCGGGGTCGCCGTCGTCGCGGGTCTCGCCGCGATGGTGCTGGGCCTCGTCCAGTCCTTCAAGCGCAAGGCGTCGCCCGCGCTGATCGTGACGTACGCGGCCCTGGAAGGCGTCTTCCTCGGCGTCATCTCCAGCATCGTGGACAACCGCATCGCGAGCGGTGCGGCAATGCAGGCCGTGATCGGCACGATGGCGGTCTTCGCCGCGGTGCTCGTCGCCTACAAGGCCGGCTGGATCCGCGTCAACCGCCGCTTCTACGGCTTCGTGATGGCGGCGGCGCTCGGCTTCATGCTGCTGATGGCCGTGAACCTGCTGTTCGCGGTGCTCGGCGGCGGTGACGGCCTCGGCTTCCGCAGCGGCACGCTCGGCATCATCATGGGCATCGTCGGTGTCCTGCTCGGTGCGGCGTTCCTGGCCATCGACTTCAAGCAGGTCGAGGACGGTATCGCGTACGGTGCGCCCCGCGAGGAGGCGTGGCTGGCCGCGTTCGGCATGACGCTGACGCTCGTGTGGATCTACATGGAGTTCCTGCGGCTGATCGCCATCCTCCAGAGCAGCGACTAGTCAGTTCCGACGGCGGCCCCGCGAACCCTTCCGGTTCGCGGGGCCGTTCCGTTTCCCCGCGGCCCCTTCGGGTGCGTTCACCTGGCGGTGAGCTGTCCGGTGCGGTGCGCTGGGCCGTTGCGCAGTTCCCCGCGCCCCCTTCGGGTGCGTCCCCCTGAGGGTTCGCTGTTCTGCTCGGGTGCGCTGGTGTTTCGCGCAGTTCCCCGCGCCCCTTATCGGGCCGCTTCCAGCGCGGGTGCGCCCTGCCGTGCGGATGGGCGGACGACGGCGGCGAGGAGCGCCCCAGATCCAGGGGCGCGGGGAACTGCGCGAATCCACAGCGCACTGCACAGGACAGCGCACCTCCAGTGGAACGCACCCGAAGGGGCGCGGGCGAGCAGGACAGCGCAGCCAGAGGCGGACGTACCGAAGGGGCGCGGGGAACTGCGCGGGCAACCACTACGCACCCGCGGTGAACAAACGACCCGCTAGGGTTCGTACCGTGCTTGATACGACGCCGCTGACCGCCGCCGTGGACCGTTTCGCCGACCACCTGAGAGCGGCCCCGCAGAGCCGGCTCCAGCGAGGCGCAGCGGCCGAGGCCCTGTCCCTGGCCAGGGAACTCTCGGTGCGGGCGCAGCAGATCGAGGCCCCCGGCACGGAGCCCCGGGAGATGCCCGACGCGGGCATGTTCGCCGTCGCCGACCAGATCACCGTGGCGGGCCGGGACCTGGCGGTGGCCCTCAGGGAGCCCGATCAGCTCGCGGAGGCGATCGCCTTGGTCGAGGAAGCGCAGAAGCGCGCCGGCGTCTGACCCGCGCCGAGGGCGTGCGCCCCGCGCCGGACACGTCAGGCCCCGGGACGGCCGGACCCCGGGCTCAGAGCGAGGCGATGACGCGGTCCGCGAGTATGTACACGGTTTCCGTGCCGCAGGAGAAGGTCAGCGCGTACGCCCCCGACAGCCCGGAGCCCCCGAGCAGCACGGGCGGCTCGCCGGACCGCAGCGCGGAGGCGAGCCGTTCGGCGGTCTCGCGGTGGCCGGGGGTCATGCAGAGCGTGGTGCCGTCCTCGAAGACGTAGACGTCCAGGGTGCCGAGCGGGCCGGGCCGCACATCGGCGAGGGCGGCGCCGGTCGCCGCCAGTTCCTCCAGGCACAGCACCGTGCGCTCGTGGTCCCCGGTCGGGGTGAACGGCCCGGAGTGCGTGGCCTGGGCGGGGACGAAGTCCGGGTGCGAGGGGTGGCGACGGCGGGCGGCGGCGAGTTCGGGGGAGTCGCCGGGGTGGCCCTCGACCGTGTCGGGACCGGTGAGCGTCGCGGTCTCGGTGTGCCCTTCCGCGGCATCGGCGCCGGGACCGTCCGACCCGTCGACGCCGTCCGGTGCGTCGAGGTCGGCGGATTCCACGAGGCCCACGAAGTCGGCGTGCCGGGGCAGGTACAGATCGTCGTCGGTGAGACCGAGCAGTGAGGGGGCGTCGGCGGCGTCCCGGGCCTCCTGCGCGGCCCAGAAGGCGCGCGCCTCGGCCAGTTCGCGCTCGCGCTCCTGGGCGAGGGCGGCGACGACCGCCGCGCGTATCTCCTCGGTGTCGGCGGACCGGGCCGCGGGCACCAGCGCGCGGGTGTCGGGAGCCGGGTGCCGGGCGAGCTCGGTACGCAGGGCGGTGATCTGGCGGCGCAGTCCGAGCACGACGTGCAGGGCGGCGGCGCCCACGGCCGTGGCGGCGGCCGTGGTGACCAGCAGAACGATGGGCAAGGCGCTCACGAAGTACTCCCGGTGTCAGTCGACCCCCGACTTCCTACCTCAGCTTGAAGTGCGGACCCCTGGCCTGTCAGTGCATTACGTCACGAATTGGACAGGTTTCTGAAGTGGGGGTTTGCCTCAGGATCAAGTGTGAGCTGCGCAAACGCGTCTCCCCCAGGAGATACATCACATCCTGGGGGAGATTGGGTCACGATTCGCCGTGCGCGCCCGGGGCGCACTCCGTCAGCTGAGCCGCTCGATCACCATCGCCATGCCCTGGCCCCCGCCCACGCACATCGTCTCCAGCCCGAACTGCTTGTCGTGGAACTGGAGGCTGTTGATCAGCGTCCCGGTGATCCGGGCCCCGGTCATCCCGAACGGGTGCCCCACGGCGATGGCGCCGCCGTTCACGTTGAGTCGGTCGAGGTCGACGCCGAGTTCCCGGTACGAGGGGATCACCTGCGCCGCGAACGCCTCGTTGATCTCGACCAGGTCGATGTCCCCGATGTTCAGTCCCGCCCGGGCGAGGGCCTGCTGGGAGGCCTCGACCGGGCCCAGGCCCATGATCTCGGGGGAGAGCGCGGACAGCCCGGTGGAGACGATCCGGGCGAGCGGGGTGAGCCGGAGGTCCCGGGCCTTGGTGTCGCTCATGATGACCAGGGCCGCGGCGCCGTCGTTGAGCGGACAGCAGTTCCCGGCGGTGACCAGGCCGTCGGGGCGGAACACCGGCTTCAGGCCCTCGACGCCCTCCAGGGTGACTCCGGCGCGCGGGCCGTCGTCCCGGCTGACGACGGTGCCGTCCGGGGTGGTGACCGGGGTGATCTCGCGTTCCCAGAAGCCGTTGGCGATGGCCTGCTCGGCGAGGTTCTGGGACCTGACCCCGAACTCGTCCATCTCCCGTCGGGTGACGCCCTTCCATCGGGCGAGGTTCTCGGCGGTCTGCCCCATCGCGATGTACGCGTCGGGGAGCACCCCGTCCTCGCGCGGGTCGTGCCAGCCGGCGCCCGACGACTGCGCGACCGCCGCCGTGCGGGCCTCCGCCTCGGCGAAGAGCGGGTTGCGCGTGTCGGGCAGGCTGTCGGAGTTGCCCTTGGTGAAGCGGGACACCATTTCGACGCCCGCCGAGACGAAGACGTCGCCCTCGCCCGCCTTGATCGCGTGCAACGCCATCCGGCTGGTCTGGAGGGACGAGGAGCAGTACCGCGTGATCGTGCAGCCCGGCAGGTGGTCCAGGCCCATCTGCACGGCAACGATCCGGCCGAGGTTGTTGCCCTGTTCGCCGCCGGGCAGGCCGCAGCCCAGCATCAGGTCGTCGATGTCCCGCGGGTCGAGTCCGGGGACCTTGGCGAGGGCGGCGCCGATGATCGTGGCGGTCAGGTCGTCGGGGCGCAGGTCCTTCAGCGAGCCCTTGAACGCGCGGCCGATCGGGGACCGTGCGGTGGAGACGATCACGGCTTCGGGCATCGGGGTTCTCCTTGCCGGGGGGGCTCGGGTGTCGGTGTGCGGCGTCCGTGAGGGGGCGTGCCCGTGAAGTTACCGCTACGTAGCGCGTGGGTCACGGGGGTGGCCGTGTGACCCGGACCGCAATTTCCAAGCGCTTGCTCAGCGTACGCCCCGGCCCCGCACACCGGTTGTCGCCCCGGTCGGCCCGCTACCCGCCCTGTACGAGCTGGATCAGGTTCCCGCAGGTGTCGTCCAGGACCGCGACGGTCACCGGGCCCGCCTCCAGCGGCTCCTGGGTGAAGCGCACCCCCAGCGCGCGCAGCCGGTCGAACTCCGCACGGACGTCGTCCACGGCGAAGGCGGTGGCCGGGATGCCGTCCCTGACCAGCGCCTCCTTGTACGGCTTCACCGCGGGATGGCCGTCGGGCTCCAGTAGCAGTTGGGTGCCGTCGGGATCTTCCGGTGAGACCACGGTCAACCACCGGTCGGCGCCCACCGGGACCTCGACCTTCTTCACGAAGCCCAGGACGTCCGTGTAGAAGCGCAGGGCCTTGTCCTGGTCGTCGACGAAGACGCTGGACAGGTGGATCCTCATGGCTGCCCTCCGGTGCCCCGGGCCCGCGCCGGACCCGCGGATTCTCGTATGCGGATTCCAGTATGGGGAGCCGCCCGTCGATCGCGCACCGGGGGCGGCCCCGGGTCAGGCGGTGCGAGGGGACAGCAGTTCGTCCAGTTCGGCGGCGAAGAGCAGGGCGGGGTCGAAGTCCATGCCGGCGAAGTGACCGGCCACCTCCAGTGAGAGGAGGCCGTGCACCCGGGTCCACACGATCAGGGCCCGGTGCAGTGCGGCGGGCGGGGCCGGATGGTCGCCGGCCCACTCCCGGTGGGCCGCCACGTGGGTGTCGAACGGTGTCGCGGAGCCGTCCTGCACGAGCGCCGCGCACGCGTCGAGCAGGGTCGCCATGATCTCGGAGGAGATGCCGGTGATGTCCTCGGGCGCGTGGTAGCCGGGGACCGGGGTGCCGTAGACGAGCAGGTACCGCTGGGGGTCCTGGAGGGCCCAGTCGCGCAGGACGTGCACCAGTGCGGCCAGGTCGGCGCCGTCGTCGGAGGCCGCGCGCAGGGTCCCGGCGAGACTTCGGTACGCCTCTCGGACGAGTTCGGTGATCAGGTCGTCGCGGCTGGCGAAGTAGCGGTAGAGCGCGGGTCCGCTCATGCCCATCCGTTTGGCGATGGCGTTGAGGGACAGCGCGGACGCCCCCGCCGTCGCGATCTGCTCCCGGGCGTGTTCCTTGATCTCCGCGCGCACCTGGGCGCGGTAGCGCTCCCGCGGTGTCGTCGCGTCCCGCTCCGGCATGGCCCGCGCTCCCTCTCTCAGCTGTGAGGCTATAGCTCTGAAGTTTAGTTAGAAGGTATCACGAAGGCTGTTGACCTCCCGGGTTGCATGCAGTTATAACTTCTCACTAGAGCGAGATGGCGTCATCTTCGTTCGGTGTGCGGTGCGGCGACGCGCCCACCCGACGGCTACGGCGCGCTCGCCGAGCGGTCCACTCACCCACCGACAAGGGGAACCCCGTGCCCGGCACCCGCCACACCCGCACCCGCGCCGCCCTGTTCACCGTCCCGCTGCTCGCCGGCCTCCTCGGCACCGCGACCACCGTCCCGGCCGCCGCGGCCTCCGCCTCTGGGCCCGGCGCGTCCCTCACCTGCCGCGGGGAGGGCGTCGACCCCGACGCACGCGTCCGCCACCGCACCGAGACCGTGATCCACGCGCCGCTGCGCACCGTGTGGAAGCTCCAGACGGACGTGGAGCGCTGGCCGTCCTGGCAGGCCCACCTCACCGGTGTGGACCGCCTCGACCACGGCCCCTTCCGGACGGGCTCCGCGTTCCGGTGGACGGTGCCGGTGCCGCCCAATCCCGTCACCCCCGCCACCGAGCTGGACATCACCTCGACCGTCGAGCAGCTGCGCCGCCACTCCTGCATCCGCTGGACCGGTCCCGCGGTCGGTGAGGGGGTGCACATCGACGGCGTGCACGTGTGGACGTTCACCGAGGTCAAGGGCGGCGTCCGGGTGCGCACCGAGGAGACCCACGCCGGTCCGCAGGTCGATGCGGACGTTCCCGTCGCGACGGCGATCCTGAGTCAGGGTCTCGAAGCGTGGCTGCGTGAGCTCAAGGCCGCGGCTGAGGCTCCTGCCCGGCGCCACTGACTCCGTGCCGTTCCGCCCCGTGGCTCTGGTGCGTTCACCGTCCGGTGTGGGGTTCCGTGAGGGTGCGCTGTTGTTTCGCGCAGTTCCCCGCGCCCCTGAATGGGTGCGTTCACCTGCGGTGCGCTGTCCTGCGGGGGTGCGCTGGTGATTCGCGCAGTTCCCCGCGCCCCTGGTCGGGTGCGTCTACTCCCGGTACGGGGTTCCGTGCGGGTGCGCTGGTGCTTTTGCGTAGTTCCCCGCGCCCCTGTCGGGGCCGCTCCGGCTTGGGTGCGCTGGCCCGTGCGGGTACGGACAGCCGGACTCCCGGACGAAGCGCCCCATCCAGGGGCGCGGGGAACTGCGCGAATCATCAGCGCACCCGCACGGAACCCGGTACCGGCAGGTGAACGCACCCGTTCAGGGGCGCGGGGAACTGCGCGGAACAACAGCGCACCCGCGCAGGACCCCGTACCGGGAGGTGGACGTACCGGGACGCCCCCGGAGGGCTACGCGGTGCGCGTGGCACCGCCCTCGTGGACATCCGGACCGGGACTGTGGATGCGCCGGCGCCGCCGCCGCTTGAGCAGCGCCCAGGGCCCCCGGGGCCCCGTCTGCGGCGCGGCCGTCACCTCCGTACCGCCCTCCTGCGCAGCCCGCGCCGCCGCCCGCGCCACCGGCAGGAACCCCTCGTCGCGGGAGGCGTCGGGCCGCTCCTCCTCGGGCCACACGCCGAGCGCCGCGCACACCGTCGGCAGCACGGCCATCGCGGCGGTGGCGTACCCCTCGGCCGAGGGGTGGAAGTTGTCCGGCCCGAACAGTTCCCGGGGGTTCGCCGCGAACTCCGGTCCCAGCAGGTCCCCCAGGGACACCGTCCGCCCGCCCTGCTCCACCGACCCGATGGTCTGCGCGGCGGCCAGCTGCCGGGAGGTCCGCCGGGCGAGCCAGCTCAACGGCTGGTACACCGGTTCGATGGTCCCCAGATCGGGGCAGGTGCCGACGACCACCTCCGCCCCGGCGGTCCGCAACCTGCGCACCGCCGTGGACAGCCAGCGCACCGACTGCGTCGGCGGGATGCGGTGCGTGACGTCATTCGCCCCGATCATGATCACGCAGACGTCCGGCATCCGCTGCGGCTCCGCCAGGACCAGCGCCACCTGGCGGTCCAGATCGTCGGAACGGGCGCCGGGCAGGGCGACCGTACGCAGCTCGACCGGCCGGTCCGCCACCGCCGCGAGCCCCGAGGCGATCAGCGCCCCCGGAACCTCCCGCGCCCGGTGGACCCCCACGCCCGCCGCCGTGGAATCGCCGAGCATCACCAGCCGCAACGGCTCCCCGCCGCCCGCGAGCCCCGCCCCGTAGCGGCCGTCGGCGCGCGGCGGCGCGGCGCCGTCCCCGCCGTGGTTGCCGACCCGCCGCTTCGCCAACTGCACCTCGGCCAGGACCACCCCGAGCGTCGCCACGCCCAGCAGACCGATCCCGCCACCGCCGTACGCGGCACCCGCGGCGATCCGCCGTGCCACTCTCGCCCTCGACATGCGTCGCAGCCACCTCCTTCGAGCCGTACACCCACTCCTTGCCCCGCCGGGGCGGTGGGCCAATCGCGTGCGACGGGTGAACGGTCCGGGGCCGAACGGCTGCGAACACCCGGCCGAAGCCGCCGGGGCGCGTGCGCGGGGCGGGGCGGACGGGTCGGGAGGGTCGACGGCCCGCGGCAGGCCCCGGGTACCGGTGCGGGGCCGTAGGGTGAGGGGCAAATCCTGTCCTTCTTCGCAGCCCGGAGACAACGGTGCACTTCCACGACTCGATGATCAGCCTCGTCGGCAACACCCCGCTGGTGCGGCTCAACCACGTCACCGACGGCATCCAGGCGACGGTGCTGGCGAAGGTCGAGTACTTCAACCCCGGCGGTTCCGTGAAGGACCGCATCGCCGTACGCATGATCGAGGCCGCCGAGCAGAGCGGCGCGCTCCAGCCGGGCGGCACCATCGTCGAGCCGACCAGCGGCAACACGGGCGTGGGCCTGGCGATCGTGGCCCAGCAGAAGGGCTACAAGTGCATCTTCGTCTGCCCCGACAAGGTGTCCACGGACAAGATCAACGTGCTGCGCGCGTACGGCGCCGAGGTCGTCGTCTGCCCGACCGCCGTGGACCCGGAGCACCCCGACTCCTACTACAACGTGTCCGACCGGTTGGTCCGTGAGACCCCCGGCGCCTGGAAGCCCGACCAGTACAGCAACCCGCAGAACCCGCTGTCGCACTACCACTCCACCGGTCCCGAGCTGTGGGAGCAGACCGAGGGGAAGATCACGCACTTCGTCACGGGCGTCGGCACCGGCGGCACCATCTCCGGGACGGGCCGCTACCTGAAGGACGCCAGCGACGGCGCGGTCAAGGTCATCGGCGCGGACCCGGAAGGATCGGTGTACTCGGGCGGCTCCGGACGGCCGTACCTGGTCGAGGGCGTGGGCGAGGACTTCTGGCCGACCGCGTACGACCGGACCGTCGCCGACGAGATCGTGCCCGTGTCCGACAAGGACTCCTTCCAGATGACGCGCCGGCTCGCCAAGGAGGAGGGCCTGCTCGTGGGCGGCTCCTGCGGCATGGCGGTCGTCGCGGCGCTGCGGGTCGCCGAACGGCTCGGCCCGGACGACGTCGTCGTCGTGCTGCTGCCGGACAGCGGCCGGGGCTACCTCTCGAAGATCTTCAACGACGAGTGGATGGCGGACTACGGCTTCCTGGAGGACAGCGGCAACTCGGCCCTGGTCGGGGACGTCCTGCGGGACAAGGAGGGCGCGATGCCCTCGCTGGTGCACATGCACCCCGACGAAACGGTCGGCCAGGCCATCGAGGTGCTGCGCGAGTACGGGGTCTCGCAGATGCCGATCGTGAAGCCGGGCGCGGGGCACCCCGACGTGATGGCCGCGGAGGTCGTCGGTTCGGTGGTCGAACGCGAGCTGCTGGACGCGCTGTTCACCCAGCGGGCCTCGCTGGCCGACGCGCTGGAGAAGCACATGTCGGCGCCGCTGCCGCAGGTCGGTTCGGGGGAGCCGGTGGCCGACCTGATGTCCGTCCTCGGTGTGGCGGACGCGGCGATCGTCCTGGTCGAGGGCAAGCCCACGGGTGTGGTGAGCCGTCAGGACCTGCTCTCCTTCCTCGCGAAGGCGGCGGGCTAGCCGTCTGCGGAACGGGCTGACGTGGGGCGGGTCTAGCGCAGCAGCGCGAGGACCCGCCGCCGCAGCGAACGGTCCAACGCTCGTACCGTGGAGGAAGTCGACCGCTTCGCCCCCGTTCAGCGAAGAGAAGTAGTGCTCGGTCGTGCTGTAGCGGCTCACGTGCTCGCCCGCGTTTGTCGCGGACGTATCCCGCAGGCGAGTGGTGGGGGCGGGGTCGTCGGGGTGGGCTCCGTGCGCTGCGCCCGGGCTGGTTCACGTGGTGAGGCCCGTTCGCTGGGCCATCCCCATCAGCTTCGGGCGCGCCCTCTGGTGCAGGACGAAGAGCACTCGGACGACTTCTCGGGCCATGGGATGCACCTCGGCCATCTGAGGTGCGACCAGGAACGCCTTGTCGAGGGCTTCCTCCGTACCTGCGTAGTCCTTCACGTCGAGCCGAGCCCGAGCCATGTCGATGTACATGCGGCCCAGGCGGTTCGGAGTCAGTGTGGTGGGAGGTCGCTCAAGCAACGGACCGGCCATCTCGGCCGCCTTGTGCGGATTCCCCAGCTCTACGTGGGCGGCCAGTTCGTACAAGGCCGTGTTCTCCTGGCCGAAGGTCAGGTTGTGCCGCAACACGTCGTGCGGAATTCCCTCGGCGTACAGCTTGGCCTTCGCCAAGTGATCTGCGGTGGCCTGTTTGTCCTTCTCCCGGGAAGCCAGGACGATTCCCCTGAGGTGCAGGGAGCCGAGGGAGACCGCTTGAGTCAGTGAGCTGCTCCCGGACGCCCTCTCGTACCGGATGACGGCCCTCTCCACGATGGCCAAGCCGTCATCGTATTGTCCGGCTGACTGGTAGGTGCCGGCCTCGTTCCAGGCCGCGGCGACCTCGGCCTCCGGGTTCCACGTCTGGCGGGCAGCCCAAGCCTGGCGGGACACGATCATGTCGGCGAGGTCCGGCTGCGCCAACCGGTGTGCAGCGGCGTAGGCACAGCCGTAGACGTCTACCACCTGGGTCCAGGCGCCCGCTTCTCCCGAGGCGGAGGACAGCGCCGTCGCGGTGACCTGGCCCAACAACTTCGGGAGCACCCCGAGGAGTTCCAAGTAGTTCGTATCCGCCCGCAGTTGCATGGCCCTCGCCACGTCCGCCGCCAGCTGCCCCGGAGCGGGCACGTCCTCCCGTGGAAGCGTGTACCGCCGCACGGTGCTCCGGAGGTCGTTGAGGAGGTCGGCCTGCTCCGATGGGCCGAGGAACGGTTGTCCGTAGATGCGTTGCGTGGGGACGCGCATGGCCTTGGCCAAGGCGGCGACGACGGGAGGCGTCACCGGCCGCGTGCCGACCTCGATCTTGCTGAGATAGGACACGGAGATTCCAGCCGTCCGAGCCAGCTTGGCCTGTGCGAGGCCACGTGCCTTGCGCAGGACGGCGATGTTCTCGCCGGGTGCGGGGGTGCTCTCCATGTACTCAATGTTCCACGTTCCTCCGAAAGCGATCCGTCAGATTCGGTGCCTTCGCGCTGCGTTGTGCTTCTTTTGTGTGAACTGATCTTGGTCTGCCGCAGTTGACTGTTTGCCGATAGCGAGAGGAGACGTGATGGCAGACGAAGTCGAATGTGGCGCGGCCGGCAAGGAAATCGAGCCCATCGATGTGGTGAGGGTCTACGAGATCACGGACAAGGTCATGGGGTTGTCACTCGCCACCTCGACACGGGACGTCATCATGGCCCACGCGGTGACCCTCTCCCGTCATCTGGACCGGCTGGTGCGCGAGGAACTGGGGGCCGACGCGGATACCGCTGCGCGGGATCTCATCCGGAAGGCGTACGCCCTCTTGGCTGCAGGACCTCCAGAGGAGGGGACACCGTGCTTCAGCGCCTACTCGTACATGAAGGAAGCGGCGAGCATCACCCGGAGTCTCCTCTGGATCTGGGCGGAACGGAACGCCTTCGAGGCTTGCCACGGCCCACACGTCGAGTTGTCCGTAGAGGCAAGGAACCAGGATCCGTCGCAGGTGAACGAGGAGCGATCATGACTGCGAACCTCGCGGTGCATCACTTGGACCGCATCCGCCCCCGCGTCCAGGAGGAGACCCGGCGCGCCCGATGGGGTGTGTACCGGTGAGGGCGGTGGACGTGCGGGCCGGGACCGTCGGCGAGGACGTGTTGACCGTGCACGCCCTGGAGGTGCGGCAGGAGGACGACCGAGCACCGTACGCCCGGCCCCTGTGCGACGCCGGGCAGGACGGCGACGAGACCTGCGAGTGGTTGCGCCGCGTCAACTGCGAGGCGTGCCTACGGGCGATCACCGCGCAGAAGGGCCTTGCCGCACCAGCGGACCTCGCCGTACCGAAGGGCCCGCGCCGTGCGTAAGTGCACTGCCGCCGCCGAAGTCCCGCACCGCGAGGTCTTCTTCGCGATCCTCGCCGCCCACCGTCGCGTCACCAGCGCCGACCTGGCGCGCGTTCCGAACGGGCTGCGCTGCGAGCTGGCCCTCGTGCACGAGGGGGAGCACGCCGACCACGTGTGGGACTGGGACCACCGGCCGTCGCACGCGCTGTGGGCGCGCTGGACGGCGGACGGGACGACCCGGCTGGAGTCGGTGCCCTGGTGCGAGGCGGCGCATCCCTCGGCGGACGAGGCGTGCACGTTGTACGGGGACCATGGCGGCGCGCACGCGTGGGAGCTGAGTGACCCGGAGTACGACGCGTTCGTCCGTCGGCTCTGCGCGCAGGCCCCCGAGTGGGAGGTGCTGCTCCGGGCGCGGCCGGGGTGACGGGGGCGAAGGCGTGACGACGCAGACCTCGACCTGATCGACGTCCCCGAGCCATTGGGTCACCAGCGAGCCCATGGGTGCTCTGTGGCACACTCCGCCCCAGGTCGTGGGTCGTATGCCCCGGGCTCGGGGAGGTAGGAACTGTGCGCAGGACGAAGTGGTTCGCGGTGGCGGTGGCGGTCACGGTGCTGGGAGCCGTGGGTTGCGGTGCGGACGAGCCCGGCACCGGGGAGGCCGCCACGTCCGCGTCGCCCCGGCCGGAGGGCACAGGGCCGCTCACGAAGGCGGTCGTGCGCGCGGACCTCGACGACTCGGCCGCCGGCGCGAACGTTCCGGCGGACGAGGAGTTCGCCCGTGGTCACGAGGACGCGCGGGCCGGAACGCCGCGGTCGTGCAGTGTCGCGCTCAAAGCCTGGGCCACCGACCCCGGGACTGACACGGACACCGCCACGATCGACATCGCCCGGTACGAAGCGGTGGTGCGCGAGTTGCGCGAGCGCGCATGGCGGGTCCAGGACCGTAGGGCGCGCAAGACTCCGGACGGTGGGACGGACTACGCCCGGATGATCTTCAAGCAGCGTGGTTGGACCCTGTTCGCGGAGTTCATGCCCTTGGGGGAGAACGGCGTGATCACCCTGATGGCCAGCGAGGACGCGTGCATGAAGAAGGTCGGGGCCAGCGTGGATCAGGCCGCCTGATCGCGCCCCGCCCCGCCGGGCAGCTGCTCGGCGGACGCCCACCCGGACCCGATCGCGAGGTCGGCCTCCGCGAGTCCGGCGCACGGTTCGCGGAATCGGTACGTGCACGACATGTTCGCGCAGCACGCGGTTAACAGCGGACCGGCACAGTGGTGGACGTCGGAGGGGCGGGCGCGGCTCCCCGCCCCACCCGGCAGCGAACGGCGACCTCGGCCACTCCGGAGCGGCTCCCGGACCGGCCGGACGCCATGGACACGCGGACCGTCGCCCTGAACCGGCCCGTGTCCCCGCGGGGACCGTCGTCGTCCCGCCCCGGGGTCACCCGGGGGTGCGACGGTTCCCGCGCACCGCTGCCCCCACCGCGGCCCGTGCTCCTACGGCGGCCGGTGCCCTCACTTCTGCCAGTCCGAAGCGCGCTCCTCGTCGTTGTGCCTGCGCGACCAGAGCGAACGCAGCGACCACGGGCGGGCGGAGTGGACGGCGTTGACCCCCACGATGCCCAGCCAGCTGACGATGAGGCCGAGCTTGCCGCCCTGGACGGCTCCGATGGCCGAGAGCGGGATCGCCAGGATCAGGCTGATCATGGCGAAGCCGAAGCGGTCGCCCCAGTTGTCGGGGGAGCGGGAGGGGCCGGTGCCCCGGGCGACGACCATCTGCTGTTCGGCGAGTTGCCGCCGGACCCGTCGGTCCACGGCGGTGTCGACGCGCTGTTCGATCTTTTCCAGGAACGAGTCCACGAAGGCGGACTCGTACTCCTCGCCCAGGTCCCTGCGGGCCTGGAGGGTGGCGTCGAGTTCCTTCTTGAAGTCGGCATCGCGGGCTTCCATGGGGCCACCCTAGGAAACGGGTCCGGGGCTGCACACTGGGGACAGCCCCCCTTTTCCCGTGTGGTTCCCCTCCTACGAGGTCCGCGGCCGGCGCCCGATTCCCCCGGTGCCCGATTCCCCGGCGCCCGATTCCCCCGGCGCCGGGCTGGGGCATGGACTGGGCCGAACCCCCTCGGCCCACTCCGTCTGCTGCGCACCGGGCGCCCCGTGCCTCAGCCGGGCCGTGTTCCCCCACGGTCCAGCCGTCGTCGTCCTACACGGCCACCTCGTGCGTGTCCGCACCTGCATAGACGCCCAGTTCCTGGGCACGGGCCCCCAGGGCCACCCTGCCGTTCACCTCCCAACGCTTCATCAGGTCGTGCACCCTGCGCTGGACCGTGCGGTGCCCCACACACAGACGACGGGCCACTGCCGCGTCGTCCAGTCCTTCGTGCAGCAGGCGCAGGATGCGGATCTCCGTTTCGGTTGCTTCCGGTATGACAGTCATGTGGTGCTCCCCGTACATGGCGATCGATGGTCAGCGATCCGCATCCACTGTAAGAAGCCCGCATGCCTCTCGGCAGGCCCATAATTTCCACCAAAGGTAAGTAAAGGGGCGGTCTAGCTGGCGCAATTGCGCCAAGTCGCTTCCGGCGGTGCACGGGGTGGGGCTCGGCTGCGTCCTGGGTGCATACCGTCATGCAGAGTCCGGTCATCCTGAATAGATTGGGCCGGGAAGGGGCGCCGAGGGAGCGTCGCGGAAGGGGGACGAGGATCATGGGCGAAGGCGCGGCGGAGCGACTACGGCAACTGTTCGAGGGGCACCGGCTGACCCCCACCCAGCGGCGGATCGCGCACTGCATGGTCCGTCGGGCGGACGAGGTTCCGTTCCTGTCCAGCGTGGAGCTGGCCGAACGCGCCGGAGTCAGCCAACCCTCGGTCACCCGGTTCGCGGTCGCCCTCGGCTTCGACGGGTACCCCGCCCTGCGCCGGCACCTGCGCGAGGTGACCCCCTCGGACGGCCCGGCGGAGCACGTCGAGCGCACCGCCTACCAACAGGCGGTGGACGCCGAGATCGCCAATCTGCGGCACCTCGCCGGACTGCTCGCCGACCCGGCCCCCGTCCGGGACGCCGGGGCGCTGCTCGCCGCGTCCCGCCCGCTGCCGGTCCTCGGACTGCGGGCGGCGTCCGCGCAGGCGCGCGGCTTCGCCTACTTCGCGGCGAAGGTGCACCCCGACGTCCGGCTGCTCGACGAGGGCGGGTCCATGCTCGCGGACCGGATCGACCGTGCCGTGCGGGCCGGGGCCACCGCCCTGCTCTGCTTCGCGCTGCCCCGCCACCCCCGGGAGACCGTCGAGGCCCTGGAGTACGGGCGCAACGCGGGGCTGCGCGTGGTCACCGTCGCGGACAGCGCCTTCGCACCCGTCGCCGCTGCCTCGGACCTCCTGCTGCCGGCACCCGTCGGCACCGGGCTCGCCTTCGACACGGCGTGCGCGCCGATGCTGCTCGGCCGGGTGCTGCTGGAGGCGATGTGCGACGCGCTGCCCGACGCGCAGGCCCGACTGGAGGACTTCGACGCCGGCGCGGCGGCCCGCGGGCTGTTCGTCGAGTGAACCGCACCGCCCGGTGACGGGAATCCGCCGCGCGTCTTCATGACGTACTCAGAAACCGCCGGTAACCTGCCTGCCCGCCGTGCGGTGGAACGCCACCACGAGTTGCGGGGAACGGCACCACGAGTTGCGCGGAACAGGAGGCGGTCGTGTCGCGCGGAAGAAGTGGACGCAGCACGGGCAGGGGCGGTCGGCACGCGCGGACCGGCGGACGGCCCGGTACGCAGGACGGCGCGGGGACCCGGGCCCAGCAGAACGACCGGGGCGGCCAGGGGAACCAGGTCCTGGCGCGGGTCGCCGTCGTGGTGCGCGCGGGCGCCGCTCCCCTGTGGTGGACGGGGGTGCTGGCCGCCGGGGTCGGCCTCCTCGTACCGGGCCTGACGGGGCGCCGCATCGGCGTCCTCGCGGGCGCCGCGCTGTTCCTGATCGCCGCGGCGGCCGTCGGGTGGACGGGATTTCGCCGGTACGCGGAGCTGGCCGGTTCCGCGACCCGCGCCGCCCGGCACGACCTGCTCCAGGACCGGGCGGTCACCCTGCGGGCCTGGCGGCGGGGCCACCTCTGGTGGCTCGGCGCCGCGCTGCTGCTCGCCGTGGGGTCCTCGTTCGTGCTGCCCTCCGCCGTGGGCATGCTGCTCGCCGGAGCGGGCGTCGGACTGTGGTGGAAGGCCGACCGGATCGGTCGTCGGGAGAGCGCCGACGGCGTCCTGTTGTGGGTCCGCGCCGACCGCCTGAACGCCCGGGGCGGACGGCCCGCGGGCGCCACCGTGCCGGAGTACCGCACCACGGGACAGGGCGCGGGCGACGCCGCCCCCGGTGGGGCGCGCCGCCGCGCCCACGCCTGAGTCGTTCCGGTGCCCTTCGTGGCCTCCGGAGTCAGACCTCCAACTCGGCCTCGATGCGGCGCAGTTGGTGGCGGGCCATCGCCAGGTTGGCGCGGCCCTTGTCCAGGGCGAGGTACAGGAACAGCCCGGTGTGGCCGCGGCCCCTGATGAGCCGGATCAGGTGGTACTGGGTGCCCAGGGAGATCAGGATGTCCTCGATCTCGTCCTGGAGGCCGAGGAGTTCCATGGTCCGCAGTTTGGAGCGGACCACGTCGGTGTTCCCGGCGGCGGCGACCGCGAGGTCGAAGTCCTTGCCGCCGCCTATCGTCCCCAGGGCCATTCCGCTGGTGTAGTCGACGAGGGCCGCGCCGATGACCCCCTCGATCGAGGTCGTCGCGTCCTTCAGTGCGTTCTCGGTGGTGCTCATGTCCGGTGCTCCTCGTTGGCTGTTGGCTGGCTGCGGGTACGTGGTGTCTCGGGTGGTGGTTCAGAAGCCGTTCGGTCGGCGCGGGGGGCCCACCGGGCGGGGCGGTAGGGGTGGTCGGTGGCCCGCCTGCGCCGCGGGCCCGGGTGTGCCGTACCTCGTCGGGGGCCCGCTCGGTCCGGGTGCGGTGGGCGGTCGGGCCGCCGCCGCGACGAGTTCACCGATCCGTGCACTGCACCGGCGGCCCTCCAGATGGAGGCGGCCCACGTTCACCCGGGCCTCGGCGAGCAGGGTGAGCACGGCGGACGGGCCCGCCGCATAGGTGGCCGCGTAGCCGTCGGTGCCGCGCACCAACAGTTCGCGGAAGGGGCCCCGGCCGGTCGCCTCGGTCAGTCGGCTGCCCACGCCGAGGGCCGCGGCGGTGAGGGCGGCGACCCCGTCGGCCTCCACCCCCTCGGCGTCCTGGGCGAGGACGAGCCCGTCGGCGCTGGCGGCGAGCGCCCCGGTGATCTGGGGGACCCGGGCGCGCAGTCGCACCAATTCGTCGAGCACGTCGGTTTCGACGGCCATCAACTGTCTCCTCTCGGCGCGCTGTCGGAGCGCGAAGAGCTTCATGAGGCCGGGCGGCGGCGCGTTTTCGCGACGGTGGCGGTGGCAGCGGCTGGCGTGGCGGCAGCAGGGCTGTGGCGGGCGCCCGTGCGGGCGCCGCTCCGGGTGCGGGCGCTCACTCCAGGACCAGTCGTCGTACGAGGTCGCGCAGTCTGATGCGGGCCATCGCCAGATTGCCGGTGTCCCGGTCGAGCCACAGGTACAGGAAGGCCCGGGAGTCGAACGTCGGCTCCGCGAAGTGCATCAGGTGGTAGGCGGACCCCGTGGTGACCAGCAGGTCTTCCACAGCGGGAGCCCGTACGGGTTCGGGCAGGTCACCGAGCGGGGCACGGTGGCCGGGGGGTGCGAAGACGGTGTACTCGGCGGCGGCGCGGGCCATCTCCGCGGTCTCCGCGGCCGTCGCCTCGTGGTCGCCGTTCGCGGACTCCCCGATGGAGCCGAGGGCGAGTCCGCTGGTCCAGTCGACGAGGGCCGCTCCCCGGGCGCCGGGCAGGGTCATTGCTTCCAGCAGGCACGCATCGATTCCGGGCACGCCGGTTCCCTCCCCTTGGCCGCCTGGGCGCGGTGGCGTGAGTCCCGGGACGCGTGAGGCGTCCCGGTGTCCGGGAGGCTACGCAACGCACATCTGTTTGGGGGGCCTCTGGCATTTTCCTCTGGAACATGCGCGAGAACGATCAAATTTGATCGCGGAAGGAGCTGTTTCGGTCGTATTTTGAACGAACTGCTAGCGGGCCTGTCGTGGGGAGTGTCCCCCGCGGGACCTCGGGTTCGGGCCGGCCAGGGCTGGCCCGGCAGCCGCTACGACCCCCGGCAGGACCACGGCCCGGGGTGGGGGCATCTGTGCGTAGGGCGCACCGTTCACTCAACTCACCCCAGAATCATGGGTGTTGCCCCTATAGGGTGGGTGCACTGCCCATGAACGAGCCGTTCTCGGGCCTGAGGTGTCGACTCGCGCCCGCGCGACGGGCGATGCCCCCGGCGCTCGACGGCTCGACGGCCGTCGATCTGGAGGAGAACCGTGAACGGCAGCCTCAGGAGAATCCTCGTGGCGACGACGCTCTGCGGACTGGCCGTGGCGGCCGGTCCACCCGCGGGCGCCGTGGCCGCGCCCGGCCCGGATGCGGCCACGGCGGCCCCGACCGCCACAACGGCCCCGGCGGCCCCGACGGCGGACTGCCCCGCTCAGCCGTGGGTCGGAGGACTACGCCTCGCCACGTCGGTGGCACCCGACGACAGCCGCACGAGCACGGTGCTCCACCCCCGAGCCGACGGTCCGAAGATGCAGTGCGGGGCCAAGGAGACCACCCTCCGCAAGGACATCACCTACGCGACCGTCCCGGGAGCCGGTGGGCAGCCGCGCGAACTGAAACTCGACGTCCTGGCACCGACGACGGGCGGTCCCCGTCCGCTCGTCGTGTTCCTGCCCGGCGGCGGGTTCGTCACGGCGAACAAGTCCGGCTCCCTCGGGCGACGCACGCACCTCGCCGAACAGGGCTACGTGGTGGCGTCGGTCGAGTACCGCACGACCCGGGACGAGGCGACCTACGTCGACGGCGTGGCGGACGCCAAGGCCGCGATCAGGTTCCTGCGGGCGCACGCCGCCGCGTACGGCATCGACCCGAGCGAGGTCGCCGTCTTCGGTGAGTCCGCGGGCGGGTACCTGGCGTCGATGGTCGGCACGACCGGCGGCGTGCAGCGGTTCGACGCGGGTGCGCACCTGGACCAGAGCAGCCGGGTCCGGGCGGTGGTCAACTGGTACGGACTGTCCGACCTGGCGAAGCTCGCCGCCGACTTCGACCCCGCGACCCGTGCGGCCCATGAGAACTCCACCGACAGCGCCGCGGTGAAGTACGTCCTCGGTCCGAACGACCCGACCCGGCTCCAGGACGCGCCGGCCGCCGTCGCCGCGGCCGACCCCGCCACCTACGCGGGGCCCGGCGATGCCGCGTTCACGCACTTCCACGGGACCGACGACCGGGTCGTCTCGCCGAGTCAGACCGTGCTGCTCCACCACGCCCTGTTGGCGAGGGGGGTACCGACCGCGAGGTTCGCGCTCAAGGACGCCGGCCACGGTCCCGTCGTTCCCGAAGGGGACACCTCCGCCCGGATGTGGGAGACCCAACACGTGATCCGCCCCCTCACGGCCTTCCTCCGGTGGCAGCTGCACTGACGCGGTCCGCGCCGGTGGGTGGGGAGGGACTGCCTCAGAACAGCAGGCCCTCCCCGTACGCTCCGCCCGACTCGGCCACCACCTCGCTGATCGTCTGTGCCGCCCGCACCCGGGCGAAGCGCACCCGTGCCCCGTCCTCCTCGATCAGGAATCCGTGGACTGCCGGCCGGGGCAGCGAGTTGTACGCGTAGGGGTGCGCGAAGGCGTAGCCGCCGGTGTCGAGCGCGGCGACGTGGTCGCCCGGCGCGAGCAGCGGCAGCGCGCGCCCCCGGGCGAGGAGGTCACCCGCGAAGCACGCGGGGCCTGCCACGTCCTGGACCTCGACCGATCCGGTCGACGGCAGCCCCTGCGCGTCGTACGAGGCGACCCGCAACGGCCACTGCTCCGGTGCGTAGACGGTGCGCGCCGCGATCTGCGCCCCCGCGTGGGTGACCGCGATCCGCCGCCCGCCCGCCGACTTGGTGTACTCGACCCGGGTGAGCACCAGCCCGTGCTTGGCCACCAGCGCCCGTCCGAACTCGGTCACCAGCCCGTACCGTCCGTCGAACAGCCCCGGCACCCGGTGGGCCAACAGCCGTGCGTACTCCTCGAACCCGGGGCCCCGCTCGTCGGAGGTGAAGTCGACGGGCAGTCCGCCGCCGATGTCCACGGTGTCCACCTGCTGCCGACCGGCCCGGGCATTGACCTCCTCGGCGAGTGCGTACGTCTGGGCGACGCCTTCGGCCATCAGCTCCAGGGGCACCCCCTGCGAACCGGTGTGGACGTGCAACCGGGTGAGCCAGGGGCGGTCCAGGAAGGCGCGCACCACCCAGTCGCGCGCCCCCGGGTCCCGTAGTGCCACACCGAACTTGGCGGTCGCGGTGGCGGTGGACAGCGCGTCGATCGAGCCCGCGCCGACCTGCGGGTTCACCCGTAGCCCGAGGGGTGGCAGAGCGCGGATGTCGTCCCCGCCCACCCGGTCGACCAGCTCGTCCAGTCGGGCGAGTTCCTGTCGGCCGTCGGCGTTCACGGCGATGCCGAGGGTCAGCGCCTCGCGCAGTTCGGCGGGCGTCTTGGCGGGGGAGTCGAGGACGGTGTGCGCCGCGGCCGTTCCGGCGACCCGGGCGAGGGCGAGTTCGCCGGGGCTCGCGACCTCCGCGCCGACGCCCTCGTCCCGCAGCAGCCGCACCACCGCGACCAGCGGGCACGCCTTGACCGCGAAGGTGTGGAGCACCCGGGCGCCCGGGGCGGTGACCTGGTCGAACGCGGTGTGCAGCGCGCGGGCGCCGGCGCGGATGCCCGTCACGTCCAGCAGGGCCACGAGCGGGTCCCCGGGGCCCACGAGCCCCTGCGCGACCGCTGCCCGTACGGCGGCGTTCCGTCGCGCGACGGCGGCTGGACCGTGGGTGGCTGGACCGGAGGTGGCAGGGCCTGGGGCGGCGGGGCTTGGGGTGTCGGAGGGGGCCGGGCGCGGGTCCGATGGGCGTTCCGTCATGGAACCCAGCGAACCACCGCAACGGCGGCCCGGCCCCGCACACCACCCTATTGACTAGTTCTATTCATGAGATCAGGATGTGAATGGAATTCGCCATGGGCAGCCGCATCCCGGCCCGCGACACCCGGCACGGCACCCCGTCCGAGGAGGCAGACCATGTCAGGACCCCGCCCCGTACGAGCAGCGCGCGGTACGGAACTGAGCGCCCTGGGGTGGCAGCAGGAGGCCGCGCTGCGGATGCTCCAGAACAACCTCGACCCCGAAGTGGCCGAACACCCCGACCGGCTCGTCGTCTACGGCGGCACCGGCAAGGCCGCCCGCGACTGGGCCTCCTACGACGCCATGGTCCGCACCCTGCGCACCCTGAAGCAGGACGAGACGATGCTCGTCCAGTCGGGCCGCCCGGTCGGGGTGATGACCACCCACGAGTGGGCGCCCCGGGTGCTCATCGCCAACTCCCACCTGGTCGGCGACTGGGCCAACTGGGACGAGTTCCGCCGCCTCGAAGCCCTCGGGCTCACCATGTACGGGCAGATGACGGCCGGTTCCTGGATCTACATCGGCACCCAGGGCATCCTCCAGGGCACCTACGAGACCTTCGCCGCGGTCGCCGCCAAGCGGTTCGGCGGCACCCTCGCCGGGACGATCACCCTCACCGCGGGGCTCGGCGGCATGGGCGGCGCCCAACCCCTCGCCGTCACCATGAACGACGGGGTGGCGATCTGCATCGACTGCGACCCACGGGCCATCGAACGCCGGATCGCCCACCGTTACCTCGACGTGCGGGCGGACTCCCCCGCGCACGCCCTGCGCCTGGCCGTCGAGGCCCGCGACGCCCGCCGCCCGCTCTCCATCGGCCTCCTCGGCAACGCCGCGGACCTCCTGCCGCAGCTGCTCGCCGAGGGCGCGCCGATCGACGTCGTCACCGACCAGACCTCCGCCCACGACCCGCTCGCCTACCTCCCGGTCGGCGTGGACTTCGCGGACATGGCGACCTACGCGGCCGAGCGGCCCGCCGGGTTCACCGCCCGGGCCCGGGAGTCCATGGCCCGGCACGTGGCAGCCATGGTCGGCTTCATGGACGCGGGCGCCGAGGTCTTCGACTACGGGAACAGCATCCGCGGCGAGGCCCAACTCCACGGCTACGAACGCGCGTTCGACTTCCCGGGTTTCGTGCCCGCCTACATCCGGCCACTGTTCTGCGAGGGGCGCGGCCCGTTCCGCTGGGCGGCCCTGTCCGGCGACCCGAAGGACATCGCCGCCACCGACCGCGCGGTCCTCGACCTGTTCCCGGAGAACGAGTCGCTGCGCCGCTGGATCACCCTCGCCCAGGACCGGGTCCACTACCAGGGCCTGCCCGCCCGGATCTGCTGGCTCGGCTACGGCGAACGGGACCGGGCCGGGGAACGCTTCAACGACATGGTCGCCAGCGGTGAACTGTCCGCACCCGTCGTCATCGGCCGGGACCACCTGGACTGCGGATCGGTCGCCTCCCCGTACCGGGAGACCGAGGCCATGCGCGACGGCTCCGACGCCATTGCCGACTGGCCGCTGCTGAACGCCATGGTCAACGTGGCCTCGGGCGCCTCCTGGGTCTCCCTCCACCACGGCGGCGGGGTGGGCATGGGCCGCTCGATCCACGCCGGGCAGGTCACCGTCGCGGACGGCACCCCGCTCGCGGGCGAGAAGATCCGCCGGGTGCTCACCAACGACCCCGGGATGGGCGTGATCCGCCACGTCGACGCCGGCTACGAGGAGGCCGAACGGGTCGCCGCGGGGCAGGACGTGCGCATCCCCATGCGGGAGGGGCGGGCGGACGCATGAACTTCCCTCAGATGTGGGGCGAGCTCGCCCCGCTCGGCCGGGACCGCCGCACCGGCGGCTACCGCCGCTTCGCCTGGACGGGCGCCGACGCCGAGTGCCGTGCCTGGTTCCGCGAGCAGGCCGGGCGGCGCGGCCTGACCCAGGAGACCGACCGCAACGGCAACCAGTGGGCGTGGCTCGGCGATCCGACCCGGGGCGATGCCGTGGTGACCGGCTCGCACCTCGACTCGGTCCCCGACGGCGGCGCCTTCGACGGCCCCCTCGGAATCGTCTCCGCCTTCGCCGCGCTGGACGAACTCCGGTACAGGGGAGCCGAGTTCCGCCGGCCGCTCGCGATCGTCAACTTCGGGGACGAGGAGGGCGCCCGCTTCGGTCTCGCCTGCGTCGGCTCCCGACTCGCCGCCGGCCGGCTCACCCGGGCGGAGGCGTTCGCGCTCACCGACGCGGACGGCACCACCCTGCCCGCGGCGATGGAGGCCGCCGGGTACGACCCCGAGACCATCGGCCCCGACCCCGAGCGGCTGGCCCGCATCGGCGCCTTCGTGGAACTCCACGTCGAACAGGGGCGGGCGCTCGACCTGACCGGCGACGCGGTGGGCGTGGCCTCCGCGATCTGGCCGCACGGCCGCTGGCGCTTCGACTTCCGGGGCGAGGCCAACCACGCCGGCACCACCCGGATCGAGGACCGCCGCGACCCGATGCTCCCGTACGCGCAGACCGTGCTCGCGGCCCGCCGGGCGGCCCGGCTCGCGGGCGCGGTCGCCACCTTCGGCAAGGTCGCCGTCGCCCCCAACGGCGTCAACGCCGTGCCGTCCCTCGTCCAGGGCTGGCTGGACTCGCGTGCCACCGACCAGCCCACCCTCGACCGGGTCGTCACCGAGATCGAACGGGCCGCCCACGAGCACGCCGGACGCCACGGCGTCGACCTCGCCGTGGTCCGCGAATCGTTCACCCCCGTGGTGGAGTTCGCGCACGCCCTCCGCGACGAGCTGGGCCGGCTGCTCACCCGCGGCGGCAGCCGCCCGCCGGTCCCCGTCCTCGGCACGGGCGCGGGACACGACGCCGGAATCCTCTCCGGGAGCGTCCCGACCGCGATGCTGTTCGTGCGCAATCCCACCGGCGTCTCCCACTCCCCGGCCGAACGGGCGACCGAGGACGACTGCCTGGCGGGGGTGGCCGCGCTCACCGACGTACTGGAAGGACTCGCATGTCGATGACGGCGGACCTGGGCGGCGGCGTGCCGCGCACGTACTGGCTGGAGTACGCCTGGCTGGAGAAGTCCGCCGAACCGGGCGTCCTGCTGCGGACCGGCCCGGACGGCCGCATCCACACGGTCCGCACCGGGGTCGCCGCCCCGCCCCCGGGCGCCGAAGTCCTGCGGGGCCTGACGCTGCCCGGCCTCGCCAACGCCCACTCGCACGCCTTCCACCGGGCGCTGCGCGGCACCGCCCAGGCCGGTGCGGGCACCTTCTGGACCTGGCGGGAGGTCATGTACTCGGTGGCCGACCGGCTGGACCCGGACACCTACCTGGCGCTGGCCCGCGCGGTGTACGCGGAGATGGCCCTCGCCGGGATCACCGTCGTCGGGGAGTTCCACTACCTCCACCACGCCCCGGGCGGCGCCCGCTACGGCGACCCCAACGCGATGGGCGAGGCCCTGATCGAGGCGGCGGCCGACGCCGGCATCCGCATCACCCTGCTGGACACCGCGTACCTCTCCGCCGGCTTCGGTGAACCCCCCACCCACCACCAGCTCCGCTTCTCGGACGGCTCCACCGGGGCGTGGGCCGAACGCGTCGACGACCTGCGGGAGTCACCGCACACCCGCATCGGCGCGGCGATCCACTCGGTCCGGGCCGTGCCCGTCGACCAGTTCCCCGCCGTCACGCAGTGGGCCGCCGAGCGCGGGGCGCCCCTGCACGTGCACGTCTCGGAACAGCCCGCGGAGAACGAGGGCTGTCTGCGCGCGTACGGCTGCACGCCCGTCCGGCTCCTCGCCGACCACGGGGTCCTCGGTCCCCGCACCACCGGCGTCCACCACACCCACCTCACCCCCGAGGACATCGAGCTGATCGGCGCGCGGGCGACCGGCACCTGCATGTGCCCGACCACCGAACGCGACCTCGCCGACGGCATCGGCCCCGCCCACGACCTCCAGAAGGCCGGCTCGCCGCTCTGCCTCGGCTCCGACAGCCATGCCGTGATCGACCTGCTGGAGGAGGCCCGGGCGCTCGAACTGAACGAACGGCTCCGCACCCGCATCCGGGGCCACTGGACCACCGCGGCACTGCTGCGGGCCGCGTCCCCCGACGGGTACGCGGCCCTCGGCTGGCCCGACGGCGGCACGCTCGCGCCGGGCGCCCTCGCCGACTTCACCACCGTCGCCCTCGACAGCGTCCGCACCGCGGGCCCGCCGCCCCGGCTGGTGGCCGAGGCGGTCGTCTTCGCCGGCACGTCCGCGGACGTCCGCCACACGGTGGTCGCCGGGCGGCACGTGGTCCGTGACGGCGTCCACGCCCTCGTTCCCGAGCCGGCGCGCGTCCTGCGCGAGGTGATCGCGGCACTGAAGGAGTAGGGCCGCCCCTTCAGTACCCCCACCTCTGGCTGCGCCGTCCCGCTCGGTGCGCTGCGGTTTCGCGCAGTTCCCCGCGCCCCCTATCGGGCGCGATCTGGTGGGCGTCTGGTGTTCCCAGCGGGCGGGCGGATCTGCTCCGGTGAGACGCGCCCCCGATAGGGGCGCGGGGAACTGCGCAAGACCACCGCGCACCCGCACAGGGCCAGCGCACGCCCGCCAGGACGCACCCGATAGGGGCGCGGGGAACTGCGCAGAACAACCGCGCACCTGCACAGGACAACGCACCACCAGGTGGACGCACCCGAAGGGGCGCGGGGAACTGCGCGGGCAACCCCCGCGCACCCGCCGTCCGCTCAGGACCGCTTCGGCTCCAGCCGCAGCGCGGTGATGCCGCAGGCGAACGGACGGGCGTCGACGAGACGGAAGTGCCGGTACGCCCCCGGGCCCCCGAAGACGGGCATCCCGCCGCCGAGCGCGACCGGGTTGACGAACACGTGCAGCTCGTCGATCAGCTGCCGCTTGATCAGCTCGGCCACCAGAGTGCCGCCCCCGTAGGCGATGAGGTCCCCGCCGGGCTGCTCCTTGAGCCGGGTGACGGTCTCCGTCAGGTCGCCGCCCTCGATCACCGTGTTCTCCCACGGCGATGCGGTGAGGGTGCGGGAGATCACGACCTTGTGCGCCTGGTTGATCTGGTCGACGGCCTCCTTGGGCTCGTCCTCGGGCCCGGCCGCCCAGTGCGGGATGAAGCCCTCGGCGAGCTTGCGGCCCAGCACGATGGTGTCGACCCGCTCGGCCAGCCCGGTCGTGTACGCGCTGATGTCCTCGCCCTCGGGGTACGTCAGCCAGTCCATTTCCCCGTTCGGGCCGGACATGTAACCGTCGACGCTCATCTGCACCTGGAGCTTGAACGTGCGCATGGTGGTTCCTCTCGGTTTCGCCGTCCTGATCTGCTCTCAGCGTGCCGGTAGCCGCTTACGGATCACTTACGGTCGTCTTCCGCCGTACGCGACGGGGTGCGACACCGGTGCCCGACGGCTGGCGCCGCCTACCGCTTCGGCAGATGGCCCGCGGCGCGAATCCGACTTCGTCCCGCCCCCCGTTGATCGTTTATGCCCGGTTGTCCAAGGGGCGCTCCGAGAATGCGCTGAACACCGTAGGCGCTACGGAATAGGTATGGACCACTCGGTCCGTCGGGTCCCTGGAAAAGTGTTCCCACTTGCACGGGAACACCCCGTTCCCGGCCGGGAACACCTTTCCCCCGGGTGACACTGAGATGACCGCAAGACGGCTCCGGTGCTCCCGTTCGTCCGAGTGCGGAGCCCCCCGTGTCCAGGAGGGTTCACGTGAATCGATCTCTGCTGACCCCGCGCTCGGCGTTGGTTCTGCTGTTGGGTGTTCTCGTCGGTGTGGGAGCAGGGATACTTACCGTCTATTCCCGCGGCGGCGACCATGCACAGCCGGTCATGGTAGGGGTGGCGGCATTCGCCGCAGCCGTGGCGTTCTTCAACTCCATCATCGATTAGGCGCACTTCCCGGAGTCAATGATCAAATGCGGGAACAGGAACGATCCGTCCGCGCGTCCGGGTTCTTCGACGAACGTCCCGGGGAGGTCGGGGAGGAGACGGTGGTGACGGAAGACGCTGATCACGAGGAACCGTGCTTCGACGAGCTGGAGGGGCGCCAGTCGCTGTCGTCGAAGCTGAGTCCGCAGACACGGGACCTGGCGTTGGCCCTGCGCCGTCTGATGAAGGGATCGGGCCAGTCGCAACGGCAGTTCGTGGCCTACCACGACATCAGCACCGCCGCGGTCTCCCGCTATCTGAGCGGCGAACGCATTCCGCGCAAGGACTTCCTCGACTGGCTGCTCAAGTCGGCCTGCAAGGCCCGCGGGGTGGAGGTCAGCGCGCAGGCGCGGAGCAGGCTGTACCAACTGCACCTCGATGCGTTGCAGACGGATAACCCGGCCCGGTACCAGGAGCAGTTGGCCATGGACCGACTGGAGGACGCCGTCATGCACGAGGGGGAGCTGGAACTCGAACGCGGCGAACTGAGGACGGCCGTCGCGGGGGAGCGACGGGAACTGCGGGAACTCGCCTCACAGCTGCGTGAGGTCGAGGCGGCGCAGCAGCGGGAACGGGGCCTGTTGCGGGTGGACCTGGAACGGCACCGGGCGCGCAAGGAGGAACTGGAGGGGGCCTGCACCCGCCTGCGGGACAAGGTCACCCATCTGGAGAAGCGGCTGCGCGAGGCCGAGCAGGAACGGGACGGCGTACGGGTGCGCTGCAAGTTGCTGGAAGCGGAACTGGGCGTCGCCCAGGAGGCGGCCGAGCGGGAGGAACAGCAACGGCAGGAGCGGCAGGAGCAACAGCGCCGGGTCGAGGCCGCCGAACGGGCCGGGCGCCGCCGGGAGGACCTGGAGAGCGCCGAGCGGGAGGCCCGGCTGGTGCGTCAGGCCGCCGCCCGCCAGGCCGCCGCCCAGTTGGAGGAGGCCCGGGCTCGGGCGAACGACCTGGTGCAGGAGGCGACGTTACGGGCCACGAAGGTCCGCCCCACGGTGCTCAAACGATCCACCGCGTTACGTCAACTCCGCGAAGCCGCCGAGGAGATGGCAGAGCAGCGGCTGCCCGAACTGGCCGAGAAGCTCTCCCGGGCCGAATCCGACGACGTGGACGTCTTCGTACGTTCCGTCGGCATCCACAGCCAGGACGACGTGGGGCAGGCGGCCCGGGCGCTGGACTCGGTGCACCGCGCCTCCGTGCAGATGGCCGTCGACCAGGCCGTCCTGCGCCGGAACCTCAACACGATGCTCGCCAACCTCTCACGGCGCTGCCTGGACCTGGTCCGGCGCCAGCTCACGTTGATCTCCGCGCTGGAGTCCCGCGAGGCCGACCCCCGACAGCTCGCCGCGCTGTTCCAGCTGGACCACCTCGCGACCCGCATGCGCCGCAACGGTGAGAACCTGCTCGTCCTCGCGGGTGAGGAGCCCGGCCGCTACTGGACCCGTCCGGTGCCGCTGGTCGACGTGTTGCGCGCCGCGGCCTCCGAGGTGGAACAGTACGAGCGGATCGCGATGTGGCTGGTGCCGGACACCGAGGTCGCCGCGCGTGTCGTCAACGACCTGGTGCACCTGCTCGCCGAACTCCTGGAGAACGCCACCTCGTTCTCCTCGCCGCAGACCCGGGTCAAGGTCACCGGGCACACCCTGCCGGACGGTCGGGTGCTCATCGAGATCAGCGACACCGGCATCGGTCTCTCCCTGGAAGCGCTGCACGCGACCAACGAACGCCTGGCCGCCCCGCCGACCGTGGACGTCTCGGTCTCCCGCCGCATGGGCCTGTTCGTGGTCGGCCGGCTGTCCCAACGGCACGGCATCCGCGTCCAGTTGCGCCCCTCGGACTCCGGCGGCACCACGGCCCTGGTGATGCTCCCCGCGGGCGTCACCCGACCCCGCGGCGGCGGTTCGGCAAGTCGAACCGCCCCTCCCCCGACGGAGGCGTGAACCGGTCCCCGAGATCATCTACCCGACAACGCGCATATCGGCGATGTGTCATAGACCGGTCGTCTGAGGCGGGCATACCGTCCTCGTGACAGCAGGGACCGCCCTGCGATCGAGGAGGAGAACATGGGTGTGCAAGGGCGTGAGGAACTGATCCGCCTTACCGGCAACACGGGCGGACCCACCTGTGACGACGACGACTGCCCGAACGTCTACCGGACCAGGAGGGGGTCGTTCGTCGTCCAGGGCGACGCGTCCGACGCGTTCACCCCGCCTGCCGGGGAAGGGTTGGTCGAGATCCCCGAACACGTCCTGAGGGAGGCCGTCCGTGCTCTTGGATGGTGAGGACTGGCGTCGCTTCTTCGACGCCTTCGAGCGCGAAGCGTGGCGGTTCGAGGCGCAGCCCACGTACACCATGCCCAACGAGCAGGAGAACGTGGCCCGCTTCCTGCGAGGTGAGGACAAGCCCACCGACCACAACGCCCGCTGGCACGAACGGGTGCGCGGATACGTCGAATCCGGCAAGCGCATCGGCCGGGTCCGCATCGTGCAGCAGCCGCTCACCGACTACCAGCGGTACCAGTTCGCCTGGGGCATCCCCGGGAACATCGCGGCCGGTGAAGACATCCGTATCCTGGATGTGACACAAAGCGATTTCGGGTTGCCGATCTCCGGGCAGGACTGGTGGATGTTCGATGACGTCCGCATCGCACACCTGAACTTCCGCCCGGACGGGACCCAGATCAACCGTGAATCATACGAAGGCGATGTCGGGGCCTACCGGGCGTGGCAGCACACGGCCCTGGAGCACGCAGCCCGTTTCGAGGAGTACGTGAAGGGTCTTGACGCTTGACCCCAGCCAGCTAGGTCGGTCAAAAGGAGACCTGGCAGAAACACTCCGCAGCATGCGCGAGCGGGCCGGCCGCACACAGGTCTGGCTCGCTCGCCGCTGCCATTTTTCGCAGACCAAGCTCAGCAACATCGAGACCGGACGGGCCACGCCCGGACTCGTCGATGTCGAACTGATCCTCAGAGCCCTTGAGGCGCCTCCTGAGCTCGTCATGGAGACGACCGCCCTCGCTCGCCTCGCCCATACGGAGTGGCAGGGGAAGCGGGCGTCCTGGCGCAGAGGTCTGGAGAAGCGGCAAGCGGAACTGGCCGGCCTGGAAGGCGAGGCGACGGTGCTTCGCTACTTCCTGCCCGCGATGGTGACCGGACTCCTGGCCACGCCCGACTACATCAGGGCCAGCCTCAGTCACTCCCCGGTGGACACCACCAAGACGGTCGCCAGGAAGCTGGACCGGCAAGCGGTCCTCTACGACACGACGAAGCGGTTCACGTTCCTCCTGACGGAACAAGCCGTGCGATGGGCCGTGGTTCCGCGCATGGCGATGGCCGTCCAGATGGACCACCTCGCCTCGATCTCCCACCTGCCTCATGTGCGTATCGGAATCGTCCCCACGGGCACGGTCGTCAGCCGTGGACCGTTGAACACCTTCACCGTCTACGACCAACGACTGGCAACGGTCGAGACGTTCACGGGTCGTGTCGTCTTCCAGGACGCCAGGGACATAGCGGAACACCTCGAAGTCTTCCACCTGTACGAGCGGCACGCGTTGTTCGGCGAGGAAGCACGGACGCTGCTCGCAGAGTGGGCCGCAGCCTGCCGTAAGTGATCGTCTACCCGACAACACCAATGAATTGAGGAACCCATCCCGATCCGGGGGACCATCGGTCCGCACGGAGAGCGCCCGACGGCCTTTCTTCGCCCCCACCAGGAATCCGGACCCCCGGAACAAATCGACCTACTGGGTGGGCCGTGCAGTGCCACGACAGGGAGGAACACACATGCACGACGTTCGCGCATTGCTCACCCCCGCGGCGTTCAGGGGTGTCACGTCAACCGTCATCGACAACAACCCCGGTATGGAGGAGGCCACTGCAAAGAAGGAAGCGTGAACGCTGAGCAGGCCCGACAGGTCGACACGGTGTTGCGGCGGTGGGGAATCGCCGGAGTGGTCGCACCACAGGACCCGGAGAACACGGCAGGGGGCTGGAGCGTGTACGACACGGCCGATCCTGCGACACGCCGGGAGGTGACCGCTGACGCGTTGGCCTCCGTGGCCGCCGTGTTCCTGGAGGGGCCGCGTCCGGGGCCGACGCGAGGATTCGTCGTGCCGCCTACGGACGGGTGACCGCCTGTTGGTGAACCGGCGAAGGTGCGCCCCTGTCGCGAACGGCAGGGGCGTCATCGTGAGGGGCTGACCTCCGTAGCCCCTTACGGAAGGTTCCGGGCCATGACGATGCGCTGGATCTGATTCGTGCCCTCGTAGATCTGGGTGATCTTCGCGTCCCGCATCATCCGCTCCAGCGGGTAGTCACGGGTGTAGCCGTAGCCGCCGAGGAGCTGTACCGCGTCCGTGGTGATCTCCATCGCGGCGTCGGAGGCGTAGCACTTGGCCGCCGCGCCGAAGAAGGTCAGCTCGTTCTCGGTGCCGCCCAGGGCGACGCGCTCCGACTTGGCCGCCGCCGCGTAGGTGAGTTGGCGGGCGGCCTCCAGCTTCATCGCCATGTCCGCCAGCATGAACTGGACGCCCTGGAAGTCACCGACCGGCTTGCCGAACTGCTTGCGCTCGCGGACGTAGCCCTTCGCGTAGTCCAGGGCGCCCTGGGCGATGCCGAGGGCCTGCGCGGCGATGGTGATGCGCGTGTGGTCCAGGGTCTTCATCGCGGTGGCGAAGCCGGTGCCCTCCTCGCCGATCAGACGGTCGGCGGGGATGCGGACGTTGTCGAGGTACACCTCGCGGGTGGGGGAGCCCTTGATGCCGAGCTTCCTCTCGGGGGCGCCGAAGGAGACGCCCTCGTCGGACTTCTCCACCACGAACGCCGAGATGCCGCGGGTCCGCTGCTCGGGGTCCGTGACCGCCATCACCGTGTAGTACTCGGACACGCCCGCGTTGGTGATCCAGCGCTTCACCCCGTTCAACACCCAGGAGTCGCCGTCCCGGACCGCCCGGGTCTTCATGCCGGCCGCGTCCGAACCGGCGTCCGGCTCGGACAGGCAGTACGAGAACATCGCGTCGCCCTTCGCCAGGGGGGCGAGGTACTTGCGCTTGAGCTCCTCGGAGCCGGCGAGGATCACCGGCAGCGAGCCGAGCTTGTTGACGGCCGGGATCAGGGAGGACGACGCGCAGGCGCGGGCGACCTCCTCGATGACGATTACCGTCGCGAGGGCGTCCGCCCCGGCGCCTCCGTAAGCCTCCGGTACGTGGACCGCGTGCAGATCGGAGGCGACGAGCGCGTCCAACGCCTCCTGGGGGAAACGGGCCTCCTCGTCCACCGCGGCGGCGAAGGGGGTGATCTTGGCCGCCGCGAGTGCGCGGACCGTCTCGCGGAGCAGGTCGTGCTCTTCGGACGGCCGGTACAGGTCGAATGCCGGGTTGTCTGCCGAGCCAGCCACGGTTCACGCTCCCAGTCTGCTAACTACCGTTAAGTAACTCGTTGGGTCACTCGAATTCTAGGGGCCCGCGGGTGGGGGGAACAGGTGACCTGGGCGACACGTTGCCGCGGCGGTCCGCCGCGTGACCTCGACGCGGACGACGGCCCCGTTCGTCGCCCCACTATGCTCGGCCGGGCGTGACCGGCACCCCGGATCGCCGCAGACCACGACCTTCGCTACGTACCGGAGCACTCATGGCCCCCCTCAAGATCACCGTGATCGGCACCGGGTACCTCGGTGCCACCCATGCCGCCGCCATGGCGGAGCTGGGCTTCGAGGTCCTGGGTCTTGACGTCGTCCCCGAGAAGATCGCCCTCCTCAGCGAGGGGCGCGTACCGATGTACGAGCCGGGCCTGGAAGAGCTGCTGCGCAAGCACGTGGCCGGGATCGAGGGGTCCACCGGGCGGCTGCGGTTCACGATGGACTGGGCGGAGGTCGCCGCCTTCGGGGACGTGCACTTCGTCTGCGTCAACACCCCGCAGAAGCACGGCGAGTACGCCTGCGACATGTCGTACGTCGACTCCGCCTTCGCCTCGCTCGCCCGACACCTGGAACGGCCCTGCCTGGTCGTCGGCAAGTCGACCGTGCCGGTGGGCAGCGCGGACCGGCTCGCCGCCCTGCTCGCCGAACTGGCGCCCGCCGGGGACGGCGCCGAGCTGGCCTGGAACCCGGAGTTCCTGCGCGAGGGGTTCGCCGTCGGGGACACCCTGCACCCGGACCGGATCGTCGCCGGGGTGCGCAGCGCGTCCGCCGAGAAGCTGCTGCGCGAGGTGTACGCCGTCCCCATCGGGGAGGGTGCGCCCTTCGTCGTGACGGACTTCCCCACCGCCGAGCTGGTGAAGACCGCCGCGAACTCGTTCCTCGCGACGAAGATCTCCTTCATCAATGCGATGGCGGAGGTCTGCGAGGCCGCCGGCGGGGACGTCGTCAAGCTCGCCGAAGCCATCGGCTACGACGAGCGGATCGGGAACAAGTTCCTGCGGGCCGGGATCGGGTTCGGCGGCGGCTGCCTGCCGAAGGACATCCGGGCGTTCATGGCGCGCGCCGGTGAGCTGGGCGCCGACCAGGCGTTGACGTTCCTGCGGGAGATCGACTCCATCAACATGCGGCGGCGCGGCCAGATGGTGGAGATGGCCCGCGAAGCGCTGGGCGGCGGGTCGTTCCTCGGGCGCCGGGTCGCGGTGCTGGGCGCCACGTTCAAGCCCGACTCGGACGACGTACGGGACTCGCCGGCGTTGAACGTCGCGGGGCAGATCCACCTTCAGGGCGGTCAGGTGACCGTGTACGACCCGAAGGGCATGGACAACGCGCGGCGGCTGTTCCCGACGCTCGGCTACGCGCAGACGGCGCTGGACGCGGTGCGCGGGGCGGACGTGGTGCTGCACCTCACGGAGTGGCGGGAGTTCCGCGAGTTGGACCCGGCCCGGCTGGGTGCGGTCGCTCGGGAGCGGGTGGTGCTGGACGGGCGCAATGCGTTGGACCCTGCGGTGTGGCGTTCTGCGGGGTGGGCGTTCCGTGCGATGGGGCGCCCTGCGGCTTAGCCCTTCGGGTGGATCGTAGGTTCTCGCTGCGGTGCGCTGTCCCGTGCGGGTGCGTGGTGGTTTTGCGCAGTTCCCCGCGCCCCTATCGGGTGCGTTCACCTGGCGGTGCGTTGTCCGGTGCGGGTGCGCCGTTGATTCGCGCAGTTCCCCGCGCCCCTATCGGGTGCGTTCACCTGGCGGTGTGCCGTCTGGTGCGGGTGCGCTGGTGCTTTCGCGCGGTTCCCCGCGCCCCTGATCGGGTGCGGGCGGTGCCTGGTTGCTCGCGCAGTTCCCCGCGCCCCTGCTGGGCGCGCAGCCAGGCTGGACAGCGCACATGTAGGCGGACGCACCCGATCAGGGGCGCGGGGAACTGCGCGAATCAACCGCGCACCCGCACAGAACCGCGCACCGCAGGCGGACGCACCCGATGGGGGGCGCGGGGAACTGCGCGAAACGCCAGCGCACCCGCACAGAACCGCGCACCGCAGGCGGACGCACCTGATCAGGGGCGCGGGGAACTGCGCAAAACCACCACGCACCCGCACGGGACAGCGCACCCGGGAGGGGCTACGGGCCGTCCAGGGCCTGGAGGGTCGCGGTCGACGGGGCCCGCCGCATCGCGAGGTCGCGCCCGACCGCCTCGCCGTCCGCCAGGACCCGAACCGAGTTGGACCACGTCAGCTTCGCGAGGTCCGCCCGGGACCACCCCCGCAGCCGCAGCTCCGCGATCAGGTTCGGATAGCCGGACACGTCCGAGAGGCCGTCCGACGTGAACGCCGTGCCGTCGTAGTCGCCGCCGATGCCGAGGTGGTCGACGCCCGCGACCTCCCGCATGTGGTCGAGGTGGTCCGCGACGTCCGCGACCCGCGCGACGGGCCGCGGCCGCTCCGCCTCGAACGCGCGGTGCGCCCGCATCGCCTCCGGGGTGGTGTCCAGGTGGTGGAAGCCGTGCGTCCGCAGGTTCTCGTCGGCGGCGGCCGTCCACTCGACGGCGGCCTGGAGGACGAACTTCGGCACGAAGGTCACCATCGCCACGCCCCCGTTCGCGGGCAGCCGTTCCAGTACGTCGTCGGGGATGTTGCGGGGGTGGTCGCAGACGGCCCGCGCCGAGGAGTGGGAGAAGATCACCGGCGCGACACTGGTGTCGAGCGCGTCCCGCATGGTCGTCGCCGCCACGTGCGAGAGGTCCACCAGCATCCCCAGGCGGTTCATCTCGCGGACCACCTCCCGCCCGAACTCCGTGAGGCCGCCCGCCGCGGGAACGTCCGTGGCCGAGTCCGCCCAGGGCACGTTGTCGTTGTGGGTGAGCGTCAAGTACCGCACGCCCAGCGCGTACAGGGCCCGCAGGGTGGCGAGCGAATTGTTGATGGAGTGGCCGCCCTCCGCCCCCATGAGGGAGGCGATCCGCCCCTCGCGGCGGGCCCGCTCCAGATCGGCCGCGGTGCTCGCCGGAGCCAGGTCCGCCGGGTGACGGTCCATCAACTGACGTACGCAGTCGATCTGTTCGAGCGTGGCGCTGACCGCGGTGTCGCCGCTGAGGTCGGTGCGGACGTACACGGACCAGTACTGGGCGCCGACCCCGCCGGCCCGCAGCCGGGCGAGGTCGGTGTGCAGGTGGGCGCTCTGGTCGGCGGCGAGGTCCCGCGCGGCGAAGTCGTAACGGACCTGCTCGCGCAGCGCCCACGGCAGGTCGTTGTGACCGTCCACCACGGGGAAGTCCGCCAGCAGGGCCCGCGCCTCCTCCAACGCCCGGGCCCGGGCGCCCGCGTCCGTCCCGTCGGTGGTGCGCGGGGCGGTCACTTGTTGCCCGCGAAGCCGAAGCCGCCGGTGGCCCCGCCCTCGACCTTGGCCCGCAGCCGCTTGCCCTTCTCGGTGGCCTGGTCGTTCAGCTGCTGCTGGAACTCCCGCATACGGGCGAGGAGTTCCTCGTCGTGCGCGGCGAGGGTGCGCGCCGCGAGCAGCCCGGCGTTGCGGGCGCCCCCGACGGACACCGTCGCGACGGGCACCCCGGCGGGCATCTGGACGATGGAGAGCAGGCTGTCCATGCCGTCGAGGTACTTCAGCGGAACGGGCACGCCGATGACCGGCAGCGGGGTCACGGAGGCCAGCATGCCCGGCAGGTGGGCGGCGCCGCCGGCGCCCGCGATGATCGCCTTCAGCCCGCGGTCCGCCGCCTGCTCGCCGTACGCGATCATCTCGTGGGGCATCCGGTGCGCGGAGACCACACCGACCTCGTAGGGGATCTCGAACTCGTCGAGGGCCTGGGCCGCGGCCTCCATGACGGGCCAGTCCGAGTCGGAGCCCATCACGATGCCCACGAGCGGGGCGGTGGACGGGCGGCTGAGCGTGGCGGTGGGCGACGGCGGGGTCATTCGGTGATCGTTCCTCTGAGGTAGCCGGCTGCGTGACGGGCGCGTTCCAGTACGTCGGCCAGGTCGTCGCCGTGGGTGTTGACGTGACCGACCTTGCGGCCGGGCTTCACGTCCTTGCCGTACATGTGGATCTTCAGGCCCGGGTCGCGGGCCATGCAGTGCAGGTACGCGGAGTACATGTCCGGGTAGTCGCCGCCGAGGACGTTGCACATGACCGTCCAGGGCGCGCGCGGGCGCGGGTCGCCGAGCGGGAGGTCGAGCACGGCACGGACGTGGTTCGCGAACTGGGAGGTGATCGCGCCGTCCTGGGTCCAGTGCCCGGAGTTGTGGGGCCGCATCGCCAGTTCGTTGACGAGGACCCGGCCGTCGGCGGTCTCGAACAGCTCCACCGCGAGGTGTCCGACCACCTCCAGCTCCTTGGCGATCCGCAGCGCCATCTCCTCGGCGTGCAGGGCGAGCTCGGGCTCCAGGTCGGGCGCGGGGGCGATGACCGTGTCACAGACCCCGTCGACCTGACGGGACTCCACCACCGGGTAGGCGACGGCCTGGCCGTGCGGGGAGCGCACCACGTTCGCGGCCAGCTCCCGGACGAAGTCGACCTTCTCCTCGGCCAGCACCGGCACCCCGGCGCGGAACGGCTCCGCGGCCTCCTCGGCGCTGCGGACCACCCACACGCCCTTGCCGTCGTAGCCGCCGCGCACCGTCTTCAGCACCACGGGGAAGCCGTCGGGGGAGTCCGCCGTGGCGCCCTGCGCGGCGAAGGCCACCACGTCCGCGGGGTCCGCGACGATGCGGTGCCGGGGGCAGGGCACGCCGATCTCGGTGAGCCGGGCGCGCATGACCCCCTTGTCCTGCGCGTGCACCAGCGCGTCCGGGCCGGGGCGCACGGGGATGCCGTCCGCCTCCAGGGCCCGTAGGTGCTCGGTGGGCACGTGCTCGTGGTCGAAGGTGATCACGTCACAACCGCGTGCGAAGTCCCGCAGGGTGTCCAGGTCGCGGTAGTCGCCGATGACGACGTCGCCGACGACTTGGGCCGCGGAATCCTGCGGGGTGTCGCTGAGGAGCTTGAACCTGATGCCGAGCGGGATGCCTGCTTCGTGGGTCATGCGCGCGAGCTGGCCCCCGCCGACCATGCCGACTACCGGGAATGTCACGCCCCCAGGGTATCCGCGTGGCCGAAACGGATGCCCACGGGCGGGTCAGAAGGGAGCTGGTTAGCATGGTGGGGTTGACGAATTCGATGGCGCGACCGACTGAGCGGGGACTGGGCGGCACCATGACCAACGGTGGTACGGGGGCCCCGGCGCGGTCGGAGGGTTCGTTGTGGCGGCGGGTGGAACGCCTGCGGCGCGAGTTGTTGAAGTTCGGCGCGGTCGGCGGAGCGGGCATCGTCGTGAACCTGCTCGTCTTCAACCTGGTGCGTGCGGTGTCCGAGCTGCCCGTGGTGCGCGCCGGCATCATCGCGACGATCGTCGCCATCGCGTTCAACTACCTGGGGTTCCGGTACTTCACCTACCGTGACCGCGACAAGAGCGGGCGCACCCGGGAGATGGGGCTGTTCCTGCTGTTCAGCGCGGTGGGCCTGGTGATCGAGAACGGCGTGCTCTACGCGGCGACCTACGGCTTCGGCTGGGACACCCCGTTGCAGAGCAACTTCTTCAAGTTCTTCGGCATCGGCGTCGCGACCCTGTTCCGCTTCTGGTCGTACCGCACCTGGGTGTTCCGCGCCCTGCCGACGGGTGCCGCGGTCACAGCGGCGGAACGTTTCCTTGAGGAACAGCCGGTGCCCGACCCCCGAGCGGCGGGCGGCGTCCACGGCGCCGGCGCGACCCCGCTGTCCGGCCAGCGGACGCGGTAGCTCACCTGACCTGCTTGTCGCCGCCCCGCGGCGGCCGGGCCACCTGGCTCCGGGACAGGAACAGCCCGAACACCGGCGGCCTGAGCTGGAGCATCTCCAGGCGTCCGCCGTCCGCCTCGGCGAGGTCGCGGGCGACCGCGAGGCCGATCCCGGTGGAGTTGTGCCCGCTGATCGTCCGCTCGAAGATGCGCGAGCCGAGGTGCGCCGGAACGCCCGGGCCCTCGTCCGTCACCTCGATGACCGCCTGGTTGCCGGTGACCCTGGTCCGCAGGGCCACCGTGCCCCCGCCGTGCACCAGGGAGTTCTCGATCAACGCGGCGAGCACCTGGGCGACCGCGCCGGGGGTGCCCACCGCCCGCAGGTGCCGCTTGCCGGAGCTGACGACCGCCCGGCCCTCGCTCCGGTACGCGGGACGCCACTCGGCGAGCTGCTGGGTGATCACCTCGTCCAGCTCGAAGGAGACGGCGGAGCCCGTACGGGGGTCCCGGGAGTTGGTGAGCAGGCGCTCCACCACGTCGGTGAGGCGTTCCACCTGAGCCAGGGCGATGGACGCCTCGTCACGGGCCGTGGTCAGGTCGTCGGTGACGGTGATCTCCTCCAACCGCATCGACAGCGCGGTCAGCGGGGTCCGCAGCTGGTGGGAGGCGTCGGCCGCGAGACGGCGCTCGGCGGTCAGCATCCGGGCGATGCGTTCCGCGCTGGAGTCCAGCACGTCGGCGACCCGGTCCAGCTCGGGGACGCCGTAGCGGCGGTGCCGGGGGCGCGGGTCGCCCGAGCCCAGGCGTTCGGCGGTCTCCGCGAGGTCCGTGAACGGGGAGGTCAGACGGTTGGCCTGGCGCACGGCGAGCAGGACGGCGGCGACGATCGCGAGCAGGGCGACCCCGGCGATGATCACCAGGGTGCGGCCCACCTCGCGGGTCACCGCGGAGCGGGACTCTTTGACGGTGACCGTCTCGCCCTGTTCCCCGTGGGCGGTCTCGGTGATCACGTCGCCGGTGGGGGGCTTGCCGATCTCCACGATGCCCTGGTCGGGGATGTCGATGCGGGCGTAGCGGCCGGAGCCGACCTGGGCGCTGAGGGCCGCGCTGGTGATGTGTTGGTCGCCGAGGAGGCGGCTGTCCACGATGCTCGCGAGCTGGATCGCTTCGGCTCGGACGCGTTCCTGGGCGCTGTCGCTGATCGTTCGGGTCTCCACGATGACCAAGGAGACTCCGAAGACTGCGATGACCACGAGGACGACCGCGAGGGTGGAGTGGATCAGCCTTCTGCGCATGCTCGTAACGTAGTGGTTGCCCCTTCCCCTACGTCCACCTGCGGTGCGCTGCCCGGTGCGGTGCGCGGTTGTTCTGCGCAGTTCCCCGCGCCCCTGAAGGGGCCCGTCTTCCGCGGAGGCCCGCCTTCCCCTGCGAGCACAGGCCAACGCACCCGACGCTGAACGGGCCCAACAGCGCACCCCCACGGGACAGTGCACTCGAGGCTGAGCGCACCCGATAGGGGCGCGGGGAACTGCGCAAAACCAACCGCGCACCCGCACGGGACAGCGCACCGCAGGTGGACGTACCTGATCAGGGGCGCGGGGAACTGCGCAGAAGGACAGTGCACCCGCACGGGACAGTGCACCGCAGGGGGGCGTACGGGGCGGTCACCGTAAGAGCCCCGCCGCGGGGAGCGGTCAGTTTTTTTCGAAGCGGAACCCGACACCCCGAACCGTCGCGATGTACCGCGGATTCGCCGCGTCATCCCCCAACTTCTTGCGCAGCCAAGAGATGTGCATGTCCAGCGTCTTCGTGGAGGACCACCACGTCGTGTCCCACACCTCCCGCATCAACTGGTCCCGGGTGACGACCCGCCCCGCGTCCCGCACCAGGACCCGCAGCAGGTCGAACTCCTTCGCCGTGAGCTGGAGCTCCTCCTCCCCCATCCACGCCCGGTGCGACTCGACGTCGATCCGCACCCCGTGCGTGGAGGGCGGCTGCTGGGGCTCGGCCGCGCCCCGCCGCAGCAGCGCCCGGACCCGGGCCAGCAGCTCGGCGAGCCGGAACGGCTTGGTGACGTAGTCGTCGGCGCCGGCGTCGAGCCCGACCACGGTGTCCACCTCGTCGGCCCGCGCGGTCAGGATCAGGATCGGCACCGTGTGCCCCTCCGCGCGCAGCCGTCGGGCTACTTCCAGGCCGTCCATCCCGGGCAGCCCCAGGTCCAGGACGACCAGGTCGACGCTGCCCTGCATGCCGGCTTCCAGCGCGGTGGGTCCGTCCTCACGCACTTCGACCTCGTAACCCTCCCGGCGCAGGGCGCGGGCCAGCGGCTCCGAGATGGACGCGTCGTCCTCGGCGAGCAGTACACGGGTCATGACCCGATGGTAGTCCGGTGGGGGGCCGCCCAGGGAGACGACGGGAGTCGAGGACGGGGCGGGATTTCGGCCCTGCGGGAGTGGGGTGTCACTCTGGTTCGTACCTTTGAATGCGTGTCGATAAGGCATGTGCCCCTGTGTTCCATCTCTCAGGTGCGGGCATAGGCTTCCGAATTCCCGCAAGTCGTGTCGTATGGTGTGAGAACGCCTGTAGCACGTACCGAGGACCCCGTGGCCGCTATGGCGCGCCCGGGGTCCTTCGTCGTGCGGGCCGACCGCCCGTCGGCCTCGAAAGGAATGACCTGTGGCCGGGCCCCGGTGCGAGAACGCGCGCGGGGCGTGGCTCCCGGTGTCTCCCGCCCTTCGTTCCCGCCGGTCCGTCCGGACACCGGAACGGATCCCCCCTTGGGCGTAAGGGTGGGCGGTGCGGCGCCGGTGCCGGCCAGCCCCCCACCGGGCGCGCTCCCGTTCCACGCCGCGCGTCCCGAACACCAAGGATCGACCCATGGCGTCCAGCCTGACGAAGGAATCACCCGGCATCCCCGGTGAGAAGACCTTCTTCGGCCACCCCCGTGGCCTGGCCACCCTGTTCATGACCGAGATGTGGGAGCGCTTCAGCTTCTACGGCATGAGGGCCCTGCTCCCGCTGTACCTGGTCGCACCCGGAGGTCTGAACCTCAGTGCGACCACCGCGACCGCGATCTACTCGATCTACCTGGCGATGGTGTACCTCCTCGCCATGCCCGGCGGCTGGTTCGGTGACCGCGTCTGGGGTCCCCGCAAGACCGTCGCCGTCGCCGCCTCGGTGATCATGGCCGGGCACATCACCCTGGCCCTGCCGGGCCAGGCCCCGTTCTTCGCCGGTCTGGCGCTCGTCGCGATCGGTTCCGGGCTGCTGAAGGCCAACATCTCCACGATGGTCGGCCACCTGTACGACGGCCCGGACGACCCCCGTCGGGACGGCGGCTTCACGGTCTTCTACATGGGCATCAACCTGGGTGCCTTCGCCGCACCGCTGATCATCGGCACCATCGGTGAGAGCGTGAACTGGCACCTCGGCTTCGCGCTCGCCGCGCTGGGCATGGCCATCGGCCTGATCCAGTTCCTGCTGGGCACCCGTCACCTGAGCGCGCGCTCCAGCGTGGTGCCGACGCCGCTGACGGACGTCGAGCGCCGGTCGACCCTGCGCAAGGGTCTGATCTTCCTCGCGATCGCCGTCGTCTTCTACGGCGTCGTGGGCGGTGCGGGCCTGTACACCCTGAACTGGGCGCTGGTCCCGATCACCCTCGCCGGTCTGATCATCCCGATCGTGGTCCTCACCCGGATCAAGCGGGACAAGGACCTGTCCGCGACCGAGCAGTCCCGGATGACCGGTTTCATCTGGTTCTTCGCGGCCGCCGCGGTGTTCTGGATGATCTACGACCAGGGCGGCTCGACGCTGGCGCTGTTCGCGAGCGAGTCCACCAACACCACGGTCCTCGGCTTCGACTTCCCCGTCTCCTGGTTCCAGTCGATCAACCCGGTGCTGGTGATGGCGCTGGCCCCGGTCCTCGCCTGGTTGTGGCTGGCGTTGAACCGGATGGGCAAGGAGCCCAGTACGGTCGTCAAGTTCTCGTCGGCGCTGATCCTGGTCGGCGCGTCGTTCCTGGTCTTCCTGATCCCGCTGACCATGTCGGGGGACGGGACGAAGGTCGCAGTGTGGTGGATGGTCGCCATCTACTTCGCGCAGACGCTGGGCGAGCTGTGCCTGTCCCCGGTCGGGCTTTCCGTCACCACGAAGATGGCGCCGGCGAAGTACGGCTCCCAGATGATGGGCGTCTGGTTCCTCGCGGTGACCGCGGGCGACTGCACCACCGGCCTGCTGTCGATCGCCGGGGTCAACCTCAACAAGTCCGGGATCGTCGCCCTGGAGGCGACGCTCGCGATCCTCGCCGGCGTGGGCTTCTTCCTGTACCGCAAGCAGGTCAAGACCCTGCTGGGCGGCGTGCGGTAGGACGCGCGGGAGTACGACGTTCCTCCGGGGGCGTGACCGGGACCCATCGGGTCGCGGTCACGCCCCCGGAGGCGTTCTCGGAGGTGTTCTCGGGTGGGGGCGGGTCAGCCCGGTGCGCCGAGTTCCGCCCACACGGTCTTGCCGGACACGCCGGGGGTGCGGACCACGCCCCAGTCCAGGCAGAGCCGTTGGACGATGAACATGCCGTGTCCGCCGGGCCGTCCGGCGCGGTGCGGGGTGCGCGGTGCGGGCGCCCCGCTGCCCCGGTCGACCACCTCGACCCGCAGCACCTTGCCCCGGTGACAGATCGTCATCTCCTCGGGCCCCCCGGCGTGCAGGCACGCATTGGTGACCAACTCCGAGACGACGAGGAGCACGTCCTCGGCGGCGGCCCGCCGGTCGGCGCCCGAGGCGGGGAGCCACCCCCAGTCGTAGAGGGCCTGCCGGGCGAAGTCCCGGGCCAGCGGTACGACCCCGGGCGCGTCGCGCAGGGCGACCCGGCGCAGACCGGGGGCGCCCGCGTCCGAGGTGCTCGGTGCGGGCGCGTCGGGGGGCGCCGGGGCCGGGGCGGTACCGGACACGGAGTTCCGTGGCTCCGGGCCGCGGTCGCCCGGCGGACGGGGCCGGGTGGTGCTCATCAGCGCTTCACCTCACCGATTCACCGGTTCACCAGTTGCAGCATGTGCCAAGTTCCCAAGTTCCCACATGATCCGGCCGGGTGGCGGGCCTACCGTACGATCCCGCCCCGTCTGCGCGTGTGGCGTCCGGGGCCGAGTGGTCTCCTGCCCGGCGTATCCGTGAGAACACCCACTTTTCCCGCCCACATGGTCATGCCGGGTGTGACTCCGGCAACTTCACGTGGGAAGTGCCCGGAGCAGGGGTGGGGGAGGGGGATACGGGACCGGGGTCGACGCAGACCCGTGCGGTCATTCGCGCAGTGCGTCGTCCACGGTCGCGTGCACCGTGAACACGGCATCGGCTCCGGTGATCTCGAACACCCTCGCCACCACGGGCAGCATGCCGGCGAGGTGCACTCCGCCGCCGGCGGCTTCGGCCCTGAGCCGGGCGCCGAGGAGGACGTTCAGCCCCGTCGAGTCGCAGAACTCCAGGCGGGAGCAGTCCACGACGAGGCGGGTGACGCCCTCGTCGACGAAGGCGTCGAGGGGTTCCTGGAGCAATTCGGCGGTGTGGTGGTCAAGCTCACCCGCCGGGGTCACGACTGCGCTCGATCCGTGCGTGTGCACGTCCACCAGAAGGCGGTTCGTATGCGCGCTGCCGACCGTCCCGCGGTCCATGCCGTCTCTCTCTTTCGGGCCCTCCGTGCTGCGTGCGGGCCCTTGGGGATGGGGGTGGATGTGAGGGGGTGACGCCCTTGCACAGTACGCCCTGCGCGACACACGGAACACCCGAACAACCGCAACAAAAGGGACATTTGCGAATCTAAGAAAACTTGCAAGTGATTCAACAAAGCGGGTAGGGCTAGTAGAGACCGCACTCGAAACGGCCGGCACGGAGGCAAGCCAGACCGCAGGATCGCATGGCACCGGCAGCCTCATGCCCGGACACGATGGAGGACGACATGTCACCCCGGCTCGACGTATCGCAGCCCCTCGAAGCGACGTCGGCATCCCGTCCCGCAGTTCCCGACGACACCGCAACACCTGATGAACCCCCCGTTGCCACGCGGCAGGCATCCGTCGCCGTCGCCGTCGCCGACCGGCCCACCGACGTCCGGCCCGACACCCTGGCGGACCTCCCGCCGATCCCCCCGTTCGACGAGGTCGCCCCGTCCGACGCACGGGCGCTGTCGAAGATCTTGTTCGCCCGGCTGGAGACCCTCGAAGAGGGCACCCACGAACACGCCTACGTCCGCAACACCCTGGTCGAGCTGAACCTCGCCCTGGTGAAGTTCGCCGCCTCGCGCTTCCGCACCCGCAGTGAGCCGATGGAGGACATCGTCCAGGTCGGCACGATCGGTCTGATCAAGGCGATCGACCGCTTCGAGCTCAGCCGCGGAGTGGAGTTCCCCACCTTCGCGATGCCGACCATCGTCGGTGAGATCAAGCGTTTCTTCCGGGACACCAGCTGGTCGGTCCGGGTGCCGCGCCGGCTCCAGGAGCTCCGGCTCGACCTCGCCAAGGCCGGCGACGAACTGGCGCAGCGCCTCGACCGCGCCCCCACCGTCGCCGAACTCGCGGCGCACCTGGAGCTGTCCCGCGACGAGGTCGTCGAGGGCATGGCCGCGGCCAACGCCTACACGGCCAGCTCGCTGGACGCCCAGCCCGAGGAGGACGACTCGGAGAGCGCGCTCACCGACCGGATCGGCTACGAGGACCACGGACTCGAAGGCATCGAGTACGTCGAGTCCCTGAAGCCGCTGATCGCCGGGCTCCCGCAGCGCGACCGGCAGATCCTCTCGCTGAGGTTCGTGGCGAACATGACCCAGTCGGAGATCGGTGAGGAACTGGGCATCTCCCAGATGCACGTCTCCCGACTGCTCTCCCGGACCCTGGGCCGGCTGCGCAAGGGGCTCACCGCCGAGGGGTAGGCCACGGCAGGGCTGGACCGCGGGCCGTCGGCAGGACGGTCGTCGTCGCCCGGGCGGTGTCGTCGGGGCGGGCAGTGGAGTGCGCCGCTGCCCGCCCCGACGCCACCGCCCGCGCCGCTTCCCGGCCCGGGCGCGTGTCGTGTTCAGACCTCCCGGGTGCCGCGCCGCCACACCCGGGAGACCAGGGGCACCCCCGGCCGGTACGCCAGATGGACGTGACTGGGCGCGTCGAGGAGCAGTAGATCCGCGTACGCCCCCGGCGCGATCCGTCCCACGTCCTCGCGCCGTAGCGCCCGCGCGCCCCCCGCGGTCGCCGCCCACACCGCCTCGTCGGGGGTCAGGCCCATGTCCCGCACGGCGAGGGCGATGCAGAACGGCACGGACGAGGTGAACGAGGAGCCGGGGTTGCAGTCGGTGGACAGCGCCACGGTGACCCCCGCGTCCCACAGCCGCCGGGCGTCCGGCCACTCGGCGCGGGTGGAGAACTCCGCGCCCGGCAGCAGCGTCGCCACCGTGTCGCTCGCCGCGAGCGCGGCCACGTCCGCCTCGCTGAGGTACGTGCAGTGGTCCGCGCTGGCCGCACCCGTTTCCACCGCGAGCTGTACCCCCGGCCCGTGGCCGAGCTGGTTGGCGTGCACCCGCGGAACGAGCCCCCGGGCGGCGCCGGCCGTCAGCACGGCCCGCGCCTGGTCCGCGTCGAAGGCGCCCCGCTCGCAGAACACGTCCACCCAACGGGCGTGCGGGGCGCAGGCGTCCAGCATCGGACCGGTGACCAACGCGACGTAGGCCGCGGGGTCGTCCGCGTACTCGGGCGCCACGACGTGGGCGCCGAGGTAGGTGACCTCGTCGGTGTGGCGGGCGGCGATCCGCAGGGCCCGCTCCTCGTCCGCGACGGTCAGCCCGTACCCGGACTTGGTCTCGAAGGTCGTCGTCCCCTGCCGCAGCGCCTCGCCCAGGTACCGGACGAGGTTGGCCTCCAACTCCGTGTCGGTGGCGGCCCGGGTCGCCGCGACCGTGGTGCGGATGCCGCCGGCGGCGTACGGGCGGCCCGACATCCGGGCGGCGAACTCCTCGGTGCGGTCACCGGCGAACACCAGGTGGGAGTGGGAGTCCACGAACCCGGGGAGGCCGGCCCGGCCCTGCGCGTCGTACACCTCGTCGGCGTCCGGTGCCCGGTCGGCGGGACCCACCCAGGCGATCCGCTCGCCCTCGACCACGACGGCGGCGTCCCGGAGCAGCCCCAGCGGGGACCCGTCGCCCGCGCCGGGGTCGTTGGTGACGAGGGAGCCGATACGGGTGATGAGGGTGGTACTCATGGGGTCCTCTCCGGGCAGCAGCGGATCAGGGGCACCTCCAGGCTCCCACGCCCCGTGCGCCGCAGCCCGGCCCCCGTCCCCGGTCAGCGCAGCTGCGTCGCCAGGTCGCCCAGCGCGGCGGTCGTCCGGTGCAGCAGCCCCGGACCGAAGGTGATCCGGGTGGCACCGAGTCCGCCCAGCTCCCGCAGCGACCCCCGCAGGGCGTGAGCCGGGCCGGTGACCTCCGCGACCACGTTCAACGGTCCGTCAACACCCGCCCGCAGCGACGGAATCGCCGAGCGGGGGGCCAGGATCGGGTACACGCAGTCCGCGCCGGCCGCGATGTACGCCCGGGCCCGTTCCACCGCCGCCGCGGGGTCCCGGGCGCCCCGGACGAAGGTGTCCACCCGGGCGTTGAGGAACAGCCGGTCGCCCGCCGCAGCCCGGACCTCGGCCAGCCAGTCGGCGTGCTGCCGGGGGTCCCTGAGGGTGCCGTCCGGGCCGGTGTCCTCCAGGTTGCAGCCCACCGCCCCGGTCTCCAGGAGCCGTTCGACCAGCTCGGCGGGCGGCAGTCCGTAGCCACCCTCGACGTCCGCCGAGACGGGCGGCGCACCCAGGGGCCGCACCGCGCGGACGATCCGGGCCACCGCCGCGAACATCTCGGCGGGCGGGGTGCTGCCGTCCTCGTAGCCGAGGCTCGCCGCGATCCCGGCGCTGGGGGTGGCCAGCGCCGGGAAGCCCGCGGTGACCAGGGCCCGGGCGCTGGCCGCGTCCCAGGGCCCCGGGAGGACCAGCGGATCGTCGGGGGCGCGGTCGTGGTGGAGGGCCCGGAAGACGTCCACCGGGCGCTGCGTCGTCGCCACCTCAGACTCCCTTGTACTGGCCGGGCGTGTAGTGGCCGGGGGCCGCCCGGAAGGCCACCCCGAACCGGTTCCAGGTGTTGATCACGGCGATGGACGCCACCAGCTGGGACAGCTCGGCCTCCGCGAAGTGCGCCGCCGCCCTCGCGTACACCTCGTCCGACACGAAGCCGTCCTGGAGGACGGTGATCGCCTCGGTCAGTTCCAGCGCCGCCAACTCCTTCTCCGTGTAGAAGTGCCGCGACTCCCGCCAGGCGCTCAGCTGGATCAGCCGCTCCGGGGTCTCCCCGGCTGCCAGGGCGTCCTTGGAGTGCATGTCGAGGCAGAGGGCGCACTGGTTGAGCTGGGAGGACCGGATCTTCACCAGCTCCAGCACGACGGGGTCCACGCCCTTCGCGGCGGCCGCGGTCACCTTGACCATCGCCTTGAAGACCTCGGGGGAGTGGGCGGCCCACGACATGCGCGCGGGCTCCTCGGGCGCGTACTCGGTGACGGTGGTTCCGGTCGGCGCGTCGTTACGTGTCGTCGTCATGAGGACGAGCCTAGGGACGGAGCAGCCCAGGAGTAGGGTCCATTCGGCGCCCGGGATCTTGGGCCACTTCCGTGGTGGCCCCGCTCGATGCGGCGACCGCGACGGACCGACGGGAGGGGCGGGAGATGGGTACGGACCCGGGGGCGGGGAGGGTGCGCGGCGGCGGGCTCGGCATCGATCTGCACATCGAACCGGCCGGCCCCGGCGGACTCCGCAAGGGCCTCACCAGCGCACTGCGCGAAGCCGTCCGCGGCGGTCGGCTCACACCGGGCACCCGGCTGCCCTCCTCCCGGACCCTCGCCGCGGACCTCGGCATCGCCCGCAACACCGTCGCCGACGCGTACGCCGACCTCGTCGCCGAGGGCTGGCTCACCGCCCGCCAGGGCTCGGGCACCCGGGTCGCCGACCGGGCCGTACCCCGCCCCGAGACGCCAGCCCGGGGCCGCCGCGTCCCCGGGCGCCCCGAGTTCACCCTCCAGCCGGGCACCCCCGACCTGTCCGCCTTCCCCCGGGCCGAATGGCTGCGGGCCGCCCGCCGCGCCCTGGCCCGGGCCCCGCACGACGCCCTCGGTTACGGGGATCCGCGCGGCCGTCCCGAACTGCGGCAGGCCCTCGCCGGGTACCTCGCCCGGGTGCGGGGCGTGCGCACCCACCCCGACCACGTCGTCGTCACCGCGGGGTTCGCGCAGGCCCTGCTCGTCCTGGGGCGGCTGCTGGCGCGGCGGGGCGTGCGCGAGGTGGCCGTGGAGTCCTACGGGCTCGACCTCCACCGGGACCTGCTGACCGACCCGGGGCTGCGTACCCGCGCCCTGCCCTGGGGGCCGCGCGGCACCGACACCGGTGCGCTGGACGCCCTCGCGCCCGGCGCGGTGCTGCTCACCCCGGGCCACCAGTTCCCCATGGGGCTCCCGCTGTCGCCCGAGGGCCGGGCCGCCGCTCTCGGCTGGGCCCGGCGGACCGGCTCACTGGTCCTGGAGGACGACTTCGACGGCGAGTTCCGCTACGACCGGCAGCCGCTGGGAGCGCTCCAGGACCTCGACCCCGACCGGGTGGTGTACCTGGGCTCGGCCAGCAAGTCCCTCGCGCCCGGGCTGCGGCTCGGCTGGATGGTGCTGCCCGGGCGGCTCGTCGCCGAGGTCACCGCGGACAAGGGGCCCGGCTGGGCGTGCGGGGCGCTCGACCAGCTCACCCTCGCGGAGTTCCTCACCTCCGGCGCTTACGACCGGCACGTGCGCGCGATGCGGTTGCGCTACCGCCGCCGTCGGGACCAGCTGGTCGCCGCGCTTGCCGAGCGGGCTCCCGACGTCAAGGTCACCGGGATCGCCGCAGGGTTGCACGCCGTGCTGGAGCTGCCGCCGGGCACCGAGCGGTCCGTCCTCCAGGCCGCGGCTCGCCAGGGGCTCTCCCTGTGCGGGCTCGGCATGTTCCGGCATCCGGAGGCGGTGACCCACCGGCAGCCGGACGCCCTCGTCGTGGGTTACGGCGTTCCCTCCGACAGTGCTTGGCCGGGCACGCTGGATGCTCTGTGCGCGGTGCTGCCCTGAGGGGGCCTCCCGGAGGTTCGTCGTCCCGTGCGGGTGCGTGGGGGTTGCTCGCGCAGTTCCCCGCGCCCCTTGGTGGTGCGACCTGGTGGGCGTGCGCTGTTCTGTGCGGGTGCGCTGGTGTTGTGCGCAGTTCCCCGCGCCCCTATCGGGGCACGCCACGCCATCGCATCCCCCCGCCCCGACAAGGACCGCGAGCAACCCCGACGCACCCGCACAGGACAGCGCACGCCTGCCAGGGCGCCCCGATAGGGGGCGCGGGGAACTGCGCAATTCACCAGCGCACCCGCACGGGACAGCGCACGCCTGCCAGGGTGCCCCGATAGGGGGCGCGGGGAACTGCGCAATTCACCAGCGCACCCGCACGGGACAGCGCACGCCTGCCAGGGTGCCCCGATAGGGGGCGCGGGGAACTGCGCAATTCACCAGCGCACCCGCACGGGACAGCGTGTCGCTAGCCGACGACCTCGCGCAGGCGGTCCAAGCCCCAGTCGAGGTCCTTCTCCGCGATGACCAGCGGCGGGGCGATCCGGATGGTCGACCCGTGGGTGTCCTTGACCAGGACACCCTTCGCCAGCAGCCGTTCGGAGATCTCCCGCCCGGTGCCCCGCTCCGGGTCGATGTCGACGCCCGCCCACAGTCCGCGCCCCCGGACCTTCCGCACCCCGCTGCCCGGCTCCCCGGCCAGCGCCGCCAGCTCCCGGTGCAGGTGCTCGCCCAACTCCGCGGCCCGCTGCTGGTACTCACCCGTCCGCAGCATCGCGATCACCTCCAGGGCCACCGCGCAGGCCAGCGGGTTCCCCCCGAACGTCGACCCGTGCTCGCCCGGCCGGAACACCCCGAGCACCGCCTCGCTCGACACCACCGCCGACACCGGCACCACCCCGCCGCCCAGCGCCTTCCCCAACAGGTAGACGTCCGGGACCACGCCCTCGTGCTCACAGGCGAAGGTCCGCCCGGTCCGCCCCAGACCCGACTGGATCTCGTCCGCGATGAGCAGCACGTTGCGCTCCCGGGTCAGCTCCCGCACCGCCGGCAGGTACCCGGCCGGCGGCACCAGCACCCCGGCCTCGCCCTGGATCGGTTCGATCAGCACGGCGACCGTGTTCTCCGTCAGCGCGTTCCGCATCGCCGTGGCGTCCCCGTACGGAACGATCTCGAAGCCCGGCGTGTACGGCCCGAAGTCCGCCCGGGCTTCCGGGTCGGTGGAGAAGCTCACGATGGTCGTCGTCCGGCCGTGGAAGTTGTCCGCCGCCACCACGATCTTCGCCATGTTGTCGGGCACCCCCTTCACCCGGTAGCCCCACTTGCGGGCCGTCTTCACGGCCGTCTCCACCGCCTCGGCGCCCGTGTTCATCGGGAGCACCGTCTCCATCCCGCACAGCGCGGCGAGCTCGGCGCAGAACCGCCCGAACAGATCGTGGTGGAAGGCCCGCGAGGTGAGGGTCACCCGGTCCAGCTGGGCCTTGGCGGCGTCGATCAGCCGCCGGTTGCCGTGGCCGAAGTTCAGCGCCGAGTACCCGGCGAGCAGATCGAGGTAACGCCGCCCCTCGACGTCCGTCATCCAGGCGCCCTCGGCGGTGGCGATCACCACGGGCAACGGGTGGTAGTTGTGGGCACTGTGCGCCTCCGCCGAGGCGAGGAACCGAGCTGTCGGACTTTCGGTGCTGGACACGGGTTCTCCGTTCATCCTGCGGCCGGCGGGCGCGGTGGCACCCCTTCCTGCCGCTTCTTCCCTGTCGACCGGGCGTTCTTCTATCGTCGCGCGGATCGCAGCCGATCAAACCTCCCCGGTCGACAGGTGTGCGCCACCCGCTACGCTGGCCCCGGGCACGGCGACTGGCGAACAGGGAACCAACCCTGGGGGAGCCGGGCCCGGTCGGGGCGCCGCGCGCCCCGCCGCACGAGGTGTCGTCCGCCTGGGCACCCCGGGACCACGACGGATCCAACCGCTCGCCCGGAGGACACCATGCCGCTCCCGTTGCCCCATCCCGCCCTCACCGCCACCGACCCGGAACTCGCCGGGCTCATCGCCGCCGAGGAACAGCTCCAGGCCGACACGCTGCGGCTGATCCCCAGCGAGAACTACGTCTCCGGCGCCGTCCTCGAAGCCACCGGCACCGTCCTCCAGAACAAGTACAGCGAGGGCTACCCCGGCCGCCGCTACTACGAGGGCCAGCAGGTCATCGACCAGGTGGAGCGCCTCGCCACCGACCGGGCCACCGCCCTGTTCGGCGTCGACCACGCCAACGTCCAGCCCTACTCCGGTTCCCCCGCGAACCTCGCCGTGTACCTCGCCTTCGCCGAGCCCGGTGACCCGGTCATGGGCATGGCGCTGCCGATGGGCGGTCACCTCACCCACGGCTGGGGCGTCTCGGCCACCGGCACCTGGTTCCGCGGCGTCCAGTACGGGGTCCGCCAGGACACCGGCCGCATCGACTTCGACCAGGTCCGCGACCTCGCGCTCAAGGAACGCCCCAAGCTGATCTGGTGCGGCGGCACCGCGCTGCCCCGCACCATCGACTTCGCCGCGTTCGCCGAGATCGCCGAGGAGAGCGGGGCGCTCCTCGTCGCCGACATCGCCCACATCGCCGGGCTGATCGCGGGCGGCGCCCACCCCTCGCCCGCCCCCTACGCGGACGTCATCTCGACCACCACCCACAAGACCCTCCGCGGCCCCCGGGGCGCCATGCTGATGTCCCGCGCGGAGCACGCCAAGGCCCTCGACAAGGCGGTCTTCCCCGGCCTCCAGGGCGGCCCCCACAACCACACCACCGCCGCCATCGCCCTCGCTCTGCACGAGGCGGCCCAGCCCGCGTTCCGCAGCTACGCGCACGCCGTCGTCGCGAACGCCCGGGCCCTCGCCGAAGCGCTGCTCGCCCACGGCCACGACCTGGTCTCCGGCGGCACGGACAACCATCTGATCCTGATCGACCTGACCGCGAAGGACGTCCCCGGCAAGCTCGCCGCCCGGGCCCTGGACCGGGCCGGGATCGTCGTCAACTACAACACCGTGCCCTTCGACCCCCGCAAGCCCTTCGACCCCTCCGGCATCCGCATCGGCACCCCGTCGCTCACCTCCCGCGGCCTCACCCCGGAGCACATGCCGACCGTCGCCGCCTGGATCGACCGGGCCGTCACCGCGGCCCGCACCGGCGACGAACCGGCGCTCACCACCATCCGTGCCGAGGTGGCGGAGCTGATGGCCGCCCACCCGGCCCCCGGGCTGCCCACCGGCGACTGAGCAGCCGGGGGGGGGGCCCGGGGGGGGGGGGGGGGGCGGGGCCCCCGCGGGGCGGAGGGGGCCGGCGGGGGGGGGGGGGGGGCCCCGCGCCCCGGGCCCGGGGGGTTATAAAAAGATAG
>NZ_JBHWIQ010000003.1:205376-260214 GCF_042732055.1 Streptomyces sp. NPDC059816 | reverse complement strand
GGGGCCCCCCCCCGGGTAGTGTGCGGCGGGGGGGGCGGGTCGCCCCCCCCCCGTTGGCCGCCGGCCCCGCCCGCGGGCCCCAGGGGTACGGGGTCCTCAGCGGGCCCGGCTCGGCTCAGAGGTCCCGCAGTTCCTGCCGGGGCTCCCGCGCGCCCCGGGCCCCGGCAGCGGCGCCACCGGTCGCCGTCGAGGTGCGCAGCCGCCCGGCGAACGAGCGCAGCAGCAGCGCCAACGGCGCCCCCACGGCCACCCCCGCGCCGGCCCACCACCAGGAGCGCGCCGGCCCCGGGCCGGCCGCGGCCACCGGAGCCGTCCGCGCACCCTCCCCGGCGGCGGTCGCCGGGTCGGTCGTGGTGCCGGTACCGGCACCGGCCCGTCCCAGCAGCCCCAGGGACTTCAGCGCCTCCAGCAACTCCGTCGGGTGCACCGCCCGTTGCCACTGGCCGTGCGTGAGGGAACCGTCCCAACCCGTCTCGATCCACACGTCCGGGGCGTCGCCCCCGCTGTCCGCCGGCAGGACGTGGACCCGGTCGACGCGCCAGGGGGACACGTCGTGCGCCATCCAGGTGGCGGTGATCTGCCGGGTCTCCTCCCACTCCTCCTCGGACAAGGGTCGTTCCTCGCCCCGGCCAGGTGCTTGCGGCAGCAGGCCCTGCAACTCCGCGTACCGTTCGTCCGACGCGAGCAGGGCCGTCGCCTCCGAGGAGTGCACGGCGACCAGCAGCACGCTGGTGTCTCCGCCCGCCGTCGCCGGCGACACCCCCGGCCCGAGCAGCAGGGCCAGCGCCGCGACCACCGTCGCGAGGAGGGCCCCCGCCCGCGACCGCACCCCCGAGACCCCCCAGGGCACCCGCCCCCGACTCGGCCCCCGCCGCTTCCGCGTCCCGTGCACCCCGTTCATCCGCTTCCCCGTCCGCTCCGCCGCGCGGCCTTCCGCGCGGACCCGTCTGAGGTACACCGCCGGGGCGTTCGGGGTTCCCGTTCCCCGCGGACGGGTTTGCGGCAGCGGGCCGTCTACGGCACCGACTCGGCGATGCGCAGCGCCCGGGCCCGGGAGGCGACGCCCTCCAGCCGCAGGGTCATCCCGTTCGTCGACCACAACAGGGTGGGCCCCGCGATCCGCTCGGCACGGACCCACTGGTCCTCGGAGCCGTCGCCCAACCAGAACGTCAGCCGGTGGGGCGCCCGGAACCACAGCGCGGGTTCCTGCCCCGTCGAACCGTCCGCCCGGCGCAGCCGGAGCGCCTCGGGCTGGTCGGTGACCGTCTTGAGGAAGCCCGTGTTGAGCGAGGAGGGGAACTCGTCCAGCCGGATCGTGCCCTCGTCGGTGACCCAGCAGAGGCTGATCCGGAAGCTGCCGCGGGGTGCCTTCGCGACCTGGACGGCGTCCGGGCGGCCCAAGGCCTTCGGGACGACGGGCGTGAAGCCGGCGCGCTCCGCGGCGGTCGCCAGCGGCATCGCCGCGCCGCATCCGGGGACCGGCTCCGACGGCACCGCCGGAGCCGAGGGCGCGTGATCGACGGTGACCCCGCCGAAGTCGAACCAGTCGTTGACGGCGGCCCGCACCGGTGGCGTCAGCACGGCGACCGCGAGCAGTCCGCACAGCGCGGCGCAGACCGCCCGCCAGCGGGTCCGCAGCCGGTGACCGAGCCACCCGGGCCACCCGAGCCATCCGGCCCGAGCGGGCGCACGACCCGGGGCGCCCGCGCCGTGCGCGCCGTCCACGCCGTCCGCCAGGAGGTCGGCGAGGACGCGGGCGGCCATGTCCTCGGCGTCCGCCGCCCGCTCGGGCTCCGCCCGGTCGTAGGCCCGGCCCAGCTCCCGCAGCTCCCGGGCCAGGTCCGGGCGCACGTCCCCGCCGGCGTCCCCACCGGACGCGTCGGCCCTGCCGGCGCTGCCCGCCCCGTGCCGTTCACGCACGCGCCCCACCCCCCTCCGGCCCGTTCCGACGCGCCCGGTCCGTCCGCTGGTCCGCCTGGTGATCCTTCCGTGCGTCCGTCTGCTGATCGGCGGTGGGGCGGTCGTCCTCGGACAGGTCCGGCGGCAGTAGCCGACCGAGTTTGCGCAGGGCGCGCGCCAAGCGGGACTTCACCGTCCCCCGCGGCCAGCCCAGCGCCTCGGCGGTCTCGGCCTCGTCCATCTCCAGCAGGTAGCGGTACGTCACGACCAGCCGGTGCGAATCGCTGAGCTGGCGCACCGCCGCCCGCAGGGCCCGGTTGCGTTCGCTCGACAGCGCGGCGGCGGCCGGGTCCGCCGATTCCGGTACCGGTGGCGCCGCGGTGGACAGCGCCGACTCCCCGTCGTGGACGAGGCGTCGACGGACCGCGCCGCGCACTGTGTTGTTCGTCTCATTGGTCACGATGCGCAGCAGCCACGGCCGGAACGCCCGCCCCGCGTCGAACCGGTCCAGGGAGTAGTACGCCTTGAGGAACGCCTGTTGCACCACGTCCTCCGCGTCGGCCCCGGCACCCAGGGCCCGGGCCGCGCGCAGGGCGATCGGCGTGTGCGCGCGCACGAGCTCCGCGTATGCCCCCGGATCCCCCGAACGCACCCGCGCGATCACTGCGCGCTCGTCCGGCGCGCGCCCGCCCTCGGCGATGCGGTTCCCCTCCCGCGTCGTGCTCACGTCCTTGCTACACCGCCGGACGCCGGAGGGTTCCCCCTTCGACGCGCCCCGGGCGCCCGCGACCCGCAGGCCGACCGGATACCGACCGTGCGCCGGCCGGATGCCGCTGTGACACCGTCCGGACGGGCGGCACGGGGGGTGGACGGGGCACCGGAACGGAACCGGACGGCGACGCTCTACCGGATCGGTTCCCACGCCGTCGCGGACACCTGAGAGAATGCTGAGCATGGCCTCAGATCGTCCTCGCGTGCTCTCGGGAATCCAGCCCACGTCGGGCTCGTTCCACCTCGGCAACTACCTCGGCGCCGTGCGCCAGTGGGTGGCCCTCCAGGAGTCCCACGACGCGTTCTACATGGTCGTCGACCTGCACGCGCTCACGATCCAGCCGGACCCGAAGGAACTGCGGGCCCGCACCCGACTCGCCGCGGCGCAGCTCCTCGCCGCCGGGCTCGACCCCGAGCGGTGCACCCTCTTCGTGCAGAGCCACGTGCCGGAGCACACCCAGCTCGCCTGGATCATGAACTGCCTGACCGGCTTCGGCGAGGCGGCCCGGATGACCCAGTTCAAGGACAAGTCGGCCAAGCAGGGCGCCGACCGCACCAGCGTCGGGCTCTTCGCGTACCCGGTGCTCCAGGTCGCGGACATCCTGCTCTACCAGGCCAACGAGGTGCCGGTCGGCGAGGACCAGCGTCAGCACATCGAGCTGACACGTGATCTTGCCGAGCGCTTCAACGGGCGGTACGGCGACACCTTCACGGTGCCGGCCCCGTACATCCTCAAGGAGACGGCCAAGATCTACGACCTCCAGGAGCCGTCGATCAAGATGAGCAAGTCGGCGTCCGCGCCGAAGGGCCTCATCAACCTCCTCGACGAGCCCAAGGCGACCGCCAAGAAGGTCAAGAGCGCCGTCACCGACACGGACACCGTGGTCCGCTACGACACCACGGCCAAGCCCGGCGTGAGCAACCTCCTCACCATCTACTCGACCCTCACCGGGGCGGGCATCGGCGAGCTGGAGCAGCGTTACGAGGGCAAGGGGTACGGTGCGCTGAAGACCGACCTCGCCGAGATCGTGGTCGACTTCGTCACCCCGTTCCGCGAGCGCACCCAGCAGTACCTGGACGACCCCGAGACGCTGGACTCGATCCTCGCCAAGGGCGCGGAGAAAGCACGGGCCGTGGCGGCGGAGACCCTGTCGCAGGCGTACGACAAGGTGGGCCTCCTCCCCGCCAAGCACTGAAGCGGTCCTCCTGAGGCACCCGGGGTCGCCCCCGGGCCGCCCGGAACCGACCGCCCACCGCGCCGAACGCACCAGTGACCAGCCATGCCCAGCCACGACGACGGGAGACTGACGTGGGGACCGTAACGATCGGTGTGTCGATCGCGGTCCCGGAGCCCCATGGCAGCCTGCTCCAGGAGCGGCGTGCGGGCTTCGGGGACCCCGTGGCGCACTGCATTCCCACCCATGTGACGCTGCTCCCCCCGACCGAGGTCGACGGCTCCGCGTTGACCGCGATCGAGGCGTACCTGGGGCGGGTGGCGTCCGCGGCCCGGCCCTTCCCCCTGCGGTTGTCGGGGACGGGCACCTTCCGGCCGCTCTCCCCGGTGGTCTTCGTGCAGGTCGTCGAGGGCGCCTCGGCCTGTGCCTGGCTCCAGAAGCGGGTACGGGACGGGTCGGGCCCGCTCGCCCGCGAACTGCACTTCCCGTACCACCCGCACGTCACCGTCGCGCACGGCATCGACGAGGCCGCCATGGACCGGGCCCACGAGGAGCTGTCCGACTACGAGGCCCAGTGGGCGGTCACCGACTTCTCGCTCTACGAGCAGGGCGCCGACCAGGTGTGGCGCAAGCTCCGCGACTTCGCCTTCGGCGGCCCGACGGTGCCCCAACAGCCGGCCGCCCCCCACACCCGTGGGACGCTCCCGACCCGGTGACGCGAACGGGCGGGGGCGGCAGCCTCAGCGGCCCAGCAGGCGCAGCAGGCCCAGGGGTCTCAGGGGTTTCAGGGGTTTCAGAGGGCGAGCCGGCGGAAGACGGCGCGCGGTAGGTGGCGCAGCGCCGACATCACCAGGCGCAGGGCGCCGGGCACCCAGACCGATTCCGCGCCCCGGCGCAACGCCGCCTCGATCGCGGTCGCCACGGCCTCCGGGGTGGTCGACAGCGCGGTCCGCTCCGTGCGCGTCCCCCGGGCCCCTGCGACGCGCACCCTACCGGGGCGGACCAGCATCACGTGCACGCCGGTGCCGTGGAGGGCGTCGCCGAGGCCCTGGACGAAGGTGTCGAGCCCGGCCTTGCTGGAACCGTAGATGAAGTCGGTGCGCCGGGCCCGCTCGGCGGCGACCGAGGACAGCACCACCAGCGAGCCGTGGCCCTGGTTCTGGAGCCCCTGGGCGCAGACGAGGCCCGCGGAGACCGCGCCGGTGTAGTTGGTGGCGGCGATGGTGGCGGCGGCCACCGGGTCGCTCTCGTCCCGGGCCTGGTCGCCGGTGAGGCCGAACGCCAGCAGCACCGTGTCGACGTCCCCCTCCGCGAACACCTTGCCGAGCGTCGACTCGTGGTCGGCGGGGTCGAGGGCGTCGAAGGCGACGGTCCGGGTGTCGGCGCCGAGGCCGCGCAGCTGCTCGGCGGCGGCCTCCAGACGGGGTGAGGGGCGGCCGGCCAACCACACCGTGTGGGTGCGGCGGGTGATGAGCCGTCGGGCCGTGGCGAGGGCGATCTCGGAGGTGCCGCCGAGGATCAACAGGGACTGGGGGAGGCCGGGGGCGTCCTTCATGGGAACCACACTCCGATGGGCGCGGGCGGGACGGTGGGCGGTCGGGGCCGGTTCCGGGGCGTGCCGGGTGACCGGGACGGCTCGAACGTGCGGTCGAGTCGAGGGGGGAACGGTCCGGGGCGGTCGGCGCGGTGGGGAGGGGCGGTCGGGGCGGCGGACGGAACGTCAGGTGTGACGGCCCGTCGAGTGGGGAAGGAGACGTGGATGGGCCGGTCGCGAGCCGTCGGCCAGCGGTCCTGACGCGATCGGGTCGGTTCGACGCGGTCCCGCGGGGTGGGGTGGGTGGGGGACGAAGCGGTGCGGTGGCCGGGGGAGAATAGCGGGGCGCAAATGCGACCGTATCGGTACGTAATGTGAGCTTTGGGTAACTTTCGAGCGCGGCTCACTGGAATGGGCGACTGGTGGAGTGTCCTCCAATAGGGTCGCCCTCTTTGCCTGTTGCGTAGGGGCGTCAGACGTAGGAACAAAGCTGGGGACCCTGTGCAAGAGTTGGATCAGCGGTTGTTGTCGGCACTGCGTGATTGCGGGCAGTTCCCGCCAGTGTTGACGGCCGCGCGGTTGTTGTCCTGGAGTGGCGAGCACGGCGCGTTGTGGCTCGCCGCCGGGCTGGTGGGAGCCGCGGTGGACAAGGAGCGGAAGGGAGCTTGGCTCCGCGGAACCACGGTGACGTTCGCGGCGCACGCGGTGAGCATGGGAATCAAGATCGTGGTGCGGAGGCCGCGCCCGGGTGAGGCCGCGCCGCTGGTGTGGACCTCCGGGCGCCACTCCTTTCCCAGTTCACACGCAACGGCCGCGGCAGCCGCCGCGGTCGCCTTCGGCGCCTTCTCGCCGACCGGCGCCGTGGTGCTGCCGCCCCTCGCGGCGGCCATGTGCGTGTCGCGGATGGTGGTCGGCGTGCACTACCCGACGGACGTGGTGGCGGGTGCCGCGCTGGGCGCGGTCACCGCGAAGTTGGGCGCGCCGTGGATGTTCCGGGCGCTGGTGACGGCGGGGCCGGTGTCGGCGGCGCTCACGTCCGCTCCGGTCACCGCGGCGGTCCGGGGCGCCTCGGAAGCGGGCGCGGCGGTGGCCTCGCGCGCCGGCGCGTCGGTCGTGTCGCGGGCCGCCCGCTGGGTGGACGCCGCTCGGGAGGTCTCGCAGGCGGTACGGCTGTTGGACGCGGCCCGGGAGGTCTCGCGGGCGGTCGCCGCGGCGCCGCAGCCGCGCAGGACGCCGACAGCGCCTTCGGCGACAGTGCCTTCGGCACCGCGGACGGTCACGGTGCCGGAGGCGGCCACGGCCGTGGCGTCCGCCGCCGTGACGCGGGTGCGGACGGCGGACGTGCCGGGCCGGGCCGTACCGAGGACCCGGACGGCCGGCGCGGTGCCGCGGCGCCGCCGGCCGGCCCGCAGGACCGCGCCGCGGCTGCTGGCGTGTGCGGTGCTGGTGCCCGTGCTGGGCGCGCTGCTCGGCCCCGTGGCCGGGCCGGTGACGGGGGCGTGCATGGCCCGCGTGCGGTGACCGCGGTCGACGCGGCGCCGGGCGGCTGACGGTCCGTCGGTCTGACGCCGTGCCGGACAGGGGCCCGGGCGCTCGCCGCCCGGGCCCCGCGCGTCGCCTCACGGGCTCGTGCGTCGTCCGGCGGGCTGGTGTGCCTCCCGACGGCCCGCGCGCCGATGCGTCGGGTCGCCGGCCGCTAGGGGGCCGCCTTCGGCGCCCTGGAAGTGAAGGTCCACTTTCCCCATTCCCGGCCCACTGCTTCGTAGCTTCCTTGCGGGCTGGCTTCGAAGAGTAGGTTCTTTCCGTCCTCGTCCTTGGAGATGGTGCGCGTCTGGGTTCTTCCGGAGTTGACGTTGTAGGAGAGGACGAGCCTGTACTCGCAGGACTTTTCGGATCTGCCGCTGAACTTGATGAGTCCGGGGGTCTGCTGCATGCCGACCGAGATGGCGTCGTCAAAGGGAATCATTTGAGGGTCGTCCACGTTGCCATTTGTCGTCGTGGCCGGCGCCTTGACCCTTCCTTTTAGCTCGAAATAGATCGTCTTCCACTGTTCCACTCCGCCCGCGCCGTCCGCCGCCCAGGTCTTCGCCGTCGTGGGCTCCCAGCAGCGAGTGGCTTCGGCTTCCACCTTGGTGACCACGATGGCGTTCTTTCTCTCGCTCGTCAGTTGGAGCTTGTATTCGGCGGCTTCGCCGAGGATTCTCCGGGCGCCGAACTTTCTGAACAAGCTGGATGCTTCTTTGACGCTCTTTCCGTCGAACTGGTTCAGTTCCTTCCGTTCCTTCTCGGTGAGTTTCCGGTCAAGCACCCAAGAGTTGTGGGGGTCCTTGTCGCCGAGTTCGGGCGTGACCTTGGCGAGGAAGGGTTCCTTCGCGGCGTCGATCTTGTCGCCCGCAGCGTCCTCCGCCTTCGCGCGGGAGTCGGCGAAGCGAAGCTCGATGTCCAGTGTGATCACGGCCCCTAAAATGGCGACGAGAATAACGCCCAAGGTGATTAAGATCATCCTTTTCGTCGCCCATCGCGTCCCCTTGCCGGCCGCTTCGGGAACCGCAACGTCCATGATCTGGCTCATCCGATTCGTTGGGGCTCCCGCTGGCCCGTCAGGGCCGCTGCTGGGGGCGGGAGTTTCCGTCGGCGGTCCGCTCGAACTGCCGTCCGTGGGCGAGGAAGCTCGACGTCCCTCGTTCCGTGCTGTTTGATCTTCGGATGCACTCACCGGGACTCCTGCTTTCCGCTCCGTATTCGGAACGGCAACCTACCCGCTGCCGCGCCGAATCTTCCCGTACTCGTGTCGCTTTCGCGGTGGGGGGAATCGCACGGGAAACTCCCTTTACGGGAATCATCAGCAGCCCCACGGGCCACCGGACGGCTCGGCGTTGCGCACGGGCGGCCGACGGATGGCTACCGTGGCGCGTTCGCGGGGTACCCGAACGCGGTGGGTCCGGACGATCCGGACCCGGACGGTGACGCGCGGCGGAGAGCGGTGAGTGCGGTGGGCCCGGTGAGTGCGGCAGGTGCGGAGGACGTACGGCGACGGTGGCCGGCACGGGACGGGGCGCGTCCGACGACGGGCCGGGGAGGTGCCCCGTGGACTGGCTGAGGAAGCTCCCCTGGATCGGCCCCGGCGTGGCACGGTTGATGACCACCCACGCGTGGCGCGCCTACGAACGCTTGGAGGAGGTCGCCTGGACGCGGCTCGCGGCGGCCATGACCTTCCTGAGCTTCCTGGCCCTGTTCCCCCTGATCACCGTTGCCGCGGCGATCGCCGCGGCGACCCTGGACAGCGAGGGGCAGCACAAGCTGGAGGAGAAGATCGCCGAGCAGGTGCCGGGCATCTCCGGTCAGCTCGACATCGCCGGACTCGTCGCCAACGCGGGGACCGTCGGACTGATCGCGGGAGCCCTGCTGCTGTTCACCGGCATCGGGTGGGTCGGCGCGATGCGGGACTGTCTGCGTGCGGTGTGGCAGTTGCCCGACGTCGAGGAGAACCCCGTCCTGCGCAAGGTGAAGGACGCGGGGGTGCTGGCCGGACTCGGTGGCGCGGGGCTGGTCTCCCTGGTGGCCTCCACGCTCGCCTCCACGGCCGTCGGCTGGGGCGCGCGACTGATCGGGGTCGAGGAGTCGGGGGCCGGCGGGGCGGTGCTCCAGGCGCTCGCGTTCACGGTGGCGGTGCTCGCCGACTTCCTCGTCCTCCTGTACGTCCTGACGCTGCTGCCCGGGGTGCAGCCCGCCCGCCGCGACCTGGTGATCGCGGGGCTCCTGGGGGCCGCCGGGTTCGAGCTGCTGAAGATGCTGATCGGCAGTTACATGAAGGACGTCGCCGGACGCAGCATGTACGGGGCGTTCGGGGTGCCGGTGGCGCTGATGCTGTGGATCAACTTCACGGCGAAGCTCCTGCTCTACTGCGCGGCCTGGACCGCGACCCGCCGGCCGACCGCCCCGGCTCCCGGAACACACGACGACCCCGGGGGGCCGCCGGCGACACGGCCCGGCGCCGGGGCGCCGGGCCGGTAGGGACGGGAAGGTGGTCCTCAGCGGCCCCGGGCCGGCCAGCGGCGGTTGATCAGGAAGACCGCGCCGGCGAGGAGGATCAGGACGCCGCCCGCGATGCCCAGCGCGATGCCCATGCCGCCGGAGGACTGCTCGGACGCGACCTTGGTGGTGGCGCCCTTGCCGGACGGGTCGGCGGAGCCCGACTGTCCGGCCTGTCCCGCCCCGGAGTCGGCGTTCTTGCCGTCCGTCGGGTCCACGCCCTTCGGCGGGACCAGTTCACCGACCGGGGTGACCTTGCCGTGCGAGGCGAAACCCCAGTCCAGGAGCCGGGCGGTCTCCTGGTAGACGGCGTGGGACTCCTTGGAGGAAGGGTTCATCACGGTGACCAGCAGCACCCGGCCGTCGCGTTCGGCGACCCCGGTGAAGGTGGCGCCCGCGTTGGTGGTGTTGCCGTTCTTGACCCCCGCGATGCCCCGGTAGGGCTTGAGCCCGTAGGCGCCGCTGAGCAGCCGGTTGGTGTTCTGGATCTCGAACGTCGGACGCTTCTTGGTCTTCTTGCCCTTCTTGGGCTTCACGGCCTCGCCGGGGAACTTGGCCCGCAGCGTCGCGCCGTACTCGCGGAAGTCCTTCTTCTGGAGGCCCGACCGGGCGATCAGGGTGAGGTCGTACGCGGAGGACACCTGCCCGGCCGCGTCGTACCCGTCCGGCGAGACGACCTTCGTGTCCAGCGCCTGGAGCTCCTCGGCGTGCCGCTGCATGTCGGCGACGGTCCGCGGGATGCCGCCGTTCATCGCGGCGAGGACCCGCACGGCGTCGTTGCCGGAGCGGAGGAAGACCCCGAGCCACAGGTCGTTGACGGTGTAGGTCTGGTCCTCCTTGATGCCGACCAGGCTCGACCCCGATCCGATGCCCGCGAGGTCGGACGGCAGCACCTTGTGGGTCCGGTTCTTGGGGAACCGCGGCATCAGGGTGTCCGCGAACAGCATCTTCAACGTGCTCGCGGGCGCCAGCCTCCAGTGCGCGTTGTGCGCGGCCAGCACGTCACCCGACTCGGCGTCCGCGACGATCCAGGACCGGCCCGACAGGTCCTTGGGCAGGACGGGCGCGCCCGCGCCCAGGTCCACCTGCGTGCCGGGCGTGCCGAGCCGCGCGCCGCCCACCGTCGACATCGCGCTCGGCGGACGTATGTCCTTCTCCGCCCCCTTCTTGTCCTTCGGTTTCTCGTCCGCGTACGCGGCGGGAGCCAGGGCGGACACGGACAGGGCGGTGGCGACCAACACGGCGGCCACTCGCCTGGTGGGGGAGAGGAAGGCGGACACGGACGAGAAGGTACCGGCCCTTCCTGGGAATCCCGTGAGCGAGGGCCCCGTACCCCCCGCACCACCCGTACGCCCGGCACGGCCCGCACCACCCGCGCGCTCCGCACGACCCGCGCGAGGGGACCGTCGACCCGGTCGCGATACTGAACCCATGAAGCTCAGCCGCCCCGTGTCCTGGTTCCTGCTCGCCTTCGGGGTGTGGAGTTGGATCATCTGGATCACTTTCGCCAAGAACCTGTGGAAGGACGGCAGCGGACTCGCCTTCGACGACGCGGGTGACCCCACCGGCTACTTCTGGGTCCACCTGCTGCTCGCGATCGTCTCCTTTGTTCTGGGGACGGTCGTGGGAGTGATCGGGTTGCGTGGCGTCCGAGCCCTGCGCGCCGGCTCCTGACCGGCCCGCCCCCGCGGCGGCGCGGTTCCCCGGGCGGGGGCGGTATGCGGCGGGGTGCGTGTTGCACGCATCACACCAACCGGGCGTGGGCGGCCCGGTCATCCGGGTGTCCCGCACGGGTGCCGCGGGCGACGACGGGCGCGTCGCCCCCGGCGGCTGAGGCCCCGTCATGTCCCCAACGCCCGGCACGGCAGGGGTGATCAGCCCGGCAGCCGGGAGTCCGTCTCCACCGGCGGGCCGGTGACGTCCGCAGCGGCTGCGAGCTGCGGCCTCCGGAGGGTGAAGGCGAGGAGCCCGCCCAGTACGGAGGCGACTCCGCCGACCGTCATGGCGGTGCGCAGGCCGTCGGCGAGGTCCGCGACCGCGGCGGTGGCACCCGCGTCCCCGGAGAGGCCCGCGGTGGCCAGGGCGACGAGCAGCGCCAGACCGGCCGCGCCGCCGATCTGCTGGGAGGCGGAGGCCAGGGCGGAGGCGATCCCGGCCTCCTGCGGGGCGACCCCGGTCGCGGCGCAGACGAACATGGCGGGGAAGGTGATGCCGCCGCCGACGCCCCAGACGATCAGGCCGGGGACCAGGGCCCAGAAGGAGGCGTGGGTGGACATGGCGAGCGCCAGCACGATCATGCCGACGCCGTTGACGGACATGCCGATGAAGAGGGTGGCCCGCGGCCCCCACCTGCCGAGCAGCACCCCGGCGAGCTTCAGCGAGGCGGCCATCGAGATGACCGCCAGCGGGACGAAGGCCAGACCGGCCTCCAACGCGTCGTACGACAGCACGCTCTGGAGGTAGTGGGTGAAGAGGTAGTACGAGCCGCCCAGGGCGCTCTGGAAGACCAGGATGATCAGGACGGCCGTCACCAGGCTGCGGTTCCTGAACAGCCGCATCGGGACGAGCGGGCTCCCGGTCCGCTTCTCGACCAGGACGAAGACCGCGAGGATCAGTACGCCGGCGACGATCGAACCGGCGCCGCGGGGGGAGCCCCAGCCGGCCTCCGGGCCGCTGACCAGACCGAGCACGAGCAGCGAGGAACCGGCGGTGGCCAGGACGGCACCGAGGGCGTCGAAGCTCCCGCGGGCACCGGCCGGGCGCTCGTCGGGGGCGAGCGTGCCGGGAGCCGCGACGGCCGCGAGCAGTGCCAGCGGAACGAGGACGAACAGCACCCACTCCCAGCCCCACGCCTGGGTGAGCACGCCGCCGAGCAGTGCGCCGGCGGCCAGACCGCCGCTGCCGCAGGCGCCCCAGAGGGCGAGCGCCTTGGTGCGCGCCGGGCCCTCGGCGAACCGGGTGTTGATCAGGGTCAGGGTGGCGGGTGTGAGCAACGCGGCGCCGAAGCCCTGGATCGCCCGGGCGGCGACGAGGAGGCCGGGGCTCTCGGCGAAGCCTCCGAGCAGGCAGGAGAGGCCGAAGACCACCAGGCCGAGGATGAACGTGCATCGGCCCCCCAGGCGGTCGACCACCCGGCCGCCGAAGAGCAGGAATCCGCCGAAGGCCACGGCGTAGGCGCTGACCACCCACTGTAAGGACCGGGTCGTGAAGCCGAGCGAGCTGCCGATCTCCGGAAGGGCGACGAACACGATGTTGTAGTCGACGGCAACGATGAACTGGGCGAACGCCAGCAGCGCGAGCATCAGCCCGGTCCGCTGAGCCGGCGGTGTGGACGAGGTGACCATCAGGTCCGACCTTCTTCTCTCCGTGAACGTTCTCCGTGAACGCGCTGGGTGCACGCTCTGTGTGCGCACGCTCTGTGCACGCTGTGCATTCACTGAACGGTGTGTAGTGAATGCACGGAGAGTAGTAGGTGAACGCTGTAGTGTGTCAAGAGTGGAAGAGCAGACACCGAATCGCCGAGCCCGTCTTCGTGCCGAAACCGGCGCGGAGATCAAGACGATCGCCCTCAAGCTCATGGCCGCGAGCGGACCGGACGCCATCACCCTGCGGGCCATCGCCCGCGACATGGGCATGACGGCAGGGGCCATCTACGGCTACTACGCGACGCGCGACGACCTGATCACGACGCTGATCAGGGACGTGCACACCTCACTCATCGACACCCTCGAGGCCGCCCGGGACACGGCGCCCCACGACGATCCGGCCGGGCGCGTACTGTCCTGGGCCCGGGCGTTCCGGGAATGGGCCCTCGCCCACCCCGAGGGATTCCGGCTCATCTACGGCGATCCGGTGCCCGGTTACGTGGCCCCCGACGGCGGGGCGGCCCCCGAGGCGCAGCGGCGTACCTGTTCGGGGCTCACCGGCCTCGTCGCCGCCGCCTGGGCGCAGGCCGAACCGCGGCAACCGCGGGGCGACCACCAGTGGTCCGACTTCGACCCGCACCTGGCAGCCCTGGTGCGCGAGCAGTTCCCCGGCCTGCCCCCCGCAGCGGTCGCACTCGCCCTACGGGTGTGGGGGCGCCTGCACGGACTGGTCGCCCTTGAGGTGTACGGCCACTTGCGCCACCAGACGCGGGAGCCCGAGAAGGTCTACCGCGAGGAGATGCTCGACCTCCTGTCGTCGCTGGGACTCATCCCGCGGGGGTGAGGACCTCGTCCGCGACGCTCGCGACCCGTCGGGCCGCTCGTGACCCACGGCCCCGCCCGGAGAGCGGTCCGGAAGCGGCCCGGGACCGCTCGGCCCGGCGCGTACCCTTGACGGCGTTCATCAGGAACTCGAAAGGGTGTTACACATGGCTAGGGCTACCGCGCGCCACATCTTGGTCAAGACCGAGACCCAGGCGCTGGAGTTGAAGACCCAGATCGAAGGCGGAGCCGACTTCGCCGAGCTGGCCCGGCAGCACTCCTCCTGCCCCTCGTCGCGCGACGGCGGCAACCTCGGGTCGTTCGGCCCGGGACAGATGGTCCCCGAGTTCGACCAGGTCGTCTTCTCGGCCCCGGTCGGCACGGTGCAGGGCCCGGTGCGGACCCAGTTCGGGCAGCACCTCATCGAGGTCACCGGCCGCCAGGACTGACCCGCAGTGACGGGCCGCTTCGTCGGGGCGGCGCCGCGGAGTCCGCGGGGGTCGACGCCCCCGCGGACTCAGCCGCTCCGACGCCGACGGCGGTAGTAGGCGACCGTGACCACCGCCAGCAGCGGGCCCCAGGCCAGTAGGGGCAGGTAGCTGGCGGTCATCACCCAGTAGTGGACGCCTTCGGGGGCTCCGGGGCCGCTCATGTTGTCCGTGCCGTTCCAGCCGAACGCCCCGACGACCGTGACGAGGGTGACGAGCGCCGCGCCCACCGAGGCGGGGACCACCGCCGCCAGGACGGGGATGCGCCGACCGCCCAGGGCCGGTACCCAGCCGGGCAGTTCCTCGCCCCACCGGTGGACCAGGCCCAGGGTGAGCAGTCCGAGCACCTCGGCGAACAGGCTCACGCCGATGAGGTACCAGGATTCGACGCCGGGGAAGTTCTCCGGCCGCAGGTGCTCGTCGGTGAAGCCGGAGTCCCAGCCCAGGGCGATGGCGACGCGCCACAGCCCCGACGGCACCAGGGTCAGCGCGGCGGCGTGCGCAGCCAGCCGCACGGACCGCGGCACTCGGGGCACTCGGGGTGCGGCGGCCGGGACTGCGGGAGCGGAACCGGCACGGACGGGTCCGGCGAGGTCGGCGGCGGCTGCCGTGGTGCCGATCGTGGTGCTGCGCATGGCGAACTCCCGGAGTCCGGAGGGGGCTGTGCTGCCGTGGTCGGTCGAACGGCTCCAGCTTGGCTCCGGGTGCCCCCGCGCTCCCATCCGCCGATCGGCACAGGGATCGCACCGCCGCCCGGCCCTCCTACGCCGGTCGGCAGAGGCTAGGCCGCCTCCCGGACCTGCTTGCGGAGCAGGCCGGCGCCGGACCCGGCGAGCCAGTCCGCCAGCGTGCGCAGCCCGGGGCGGATGACGCGCAGTGCCTCGATGTCGGCGTGCCAGCGGGAACCCGCCGCCCACTGCTCCCGGACCCGGGCGATCTCGGGGCCGAGCGCGGCGGCCTCGGAGCGGGTCAGCTGCTCGTAGCGCACCGGGGCACCGATCGCGCCACTGATCGCCGCTGCCGCCTCGGTAGGGGTGGGGGCGTCCCCGGCCAGCTCCAGGCTGCGCCCCGCGAACCGGTCCGGCTGGTCGAAGGCGAGCGCGGCGAACTCGGCGATGTCCTCCACCGCGATGAGCTGGACGGGTTCGTCCGGCGGGAAGACGTGCCGGTGCACGCCCCGGACGATCCCGTCGAGACCGACGCCCGTCGCACCGAGGTAGTTCGACATGAACCGCACCGGACGCAACACGGTCACCGCCCCGATCCGCCCGCGCAGATGCTCCTCGATGCGTTCCTTGCCCTCGGAGCCGGGCAGGCGGCGACCCGACGTGGACGCGATGCCCGTGAACACGACGTGCTCGACGCCCACCGAGGCGGCGGCGTCGATCAGGGCCCGGCCGCGGGCGAACTCCCGCTCCACGTCGGAGCCGGCCGGCCCGAACACCACGGGCGGCACGGCGAACAGCCCCGTTGCTCCCTCCAGTGCGGCGGGCAGGCCCGCCCCGTCGTCGAAGTCACCGCGCACCAACTCCGCTCCCGCGGCCTCCAGCGCCCTGGCGGCGGGCGCGGCCGGGTCCCGTACCAGCGCGCGCACCGGCCGGCCGGCCGCCAGCAGCCGTCGTGCGGTGGCGCCGCCCTGTCGACCGGTCGCACCGGTCACGGCGATCAAGCGGTCCGTGCTCATGTCGTCCTCCACCCCCCGGGGTGGTCGGTGGTCACGAGGGGGTTGGGCCCGGGGGTGATGTGGAATGCTCCACCCGGTTGAGCGGCACGGACAAGGGATTACGTGACATGACCGCAGCTCCCCGGGACGCCGGTAGGGCGGATGCCCGTCGCAATCGCGGGAAGGTGCTCGCCGCCGCTGCACGGGCGTTCGACGAACACGATCTGGAGGTCTCGCTCAGTGCGATCGCACGGCGGGCGGGGGTCGGCGCCGGCACGGTGTACCGGCACTTCCCCAGCAAGGAGATCCTGCTGGAGGCCGTGCTCGTGCAGCGGGTCGACGCCCTGGTGGACACCGCGCGACAGCGGGCGGCCCGCGCCGAACCCGTCGCCGCGCTCCTCGGCTTCCTCCTGGAGGTCGTCGAGACGTCCCACGGCCGTCAGCACGTGTGCGACGCCCTGACCGCCCAGACGCACTGGCCGCGCCCCGGCCTGGCCGCGGCGGCCCGACGGTTCCACCAGGCGCTCGGCGCACTGCTCGGCGCGGCCCAGCAGGTCGGCGGGGTCCGTGCCGACCTCAGCACCGACGACGTCGCCGCGCTCACCGTGGGGTGCGCGGCGCTACGGGCCGCCCACCCCGACGGGCACGGTGCCACCCGGATGGTCCGGCTGGCCCTGGACTCCCTGCGCAGCCCGCGGACCCCCGTACCCGTCACGCAAGGGCAGGCCTTTCGTGACGCGCCGGGCCTGATCGACACGGTGGCGTGGTGCGAGTGGTGCGGGGACCGGCTCCCGGCCCGGAGCACCGGACGGCCGGCCCGCTACTGCGGAGCGACCTGCCGACAGCGGGCGCACCGCCGTCGCCTCGGCACGGCGACGACGACGTCCCCGGGTCCACAGTGACGCTCCCGTGTAGCGCGGGTCACACCGATCGCCCGGAACCTCTCGGGCGTTCGGGGAACTCAGGGGCTCGGTGACGCAGTTACCCCTTCCGTAATCAGTGCAGCGAAGGGGCGGTTCGATGGTCGTCGCGATTCTGGTCGGCCTGGTCGCCCTCACGGTGATCGCCGCTCTCCAGTGGTACGTGTGGAGACGCGTGGTGCGGGACACCACGGTCCGGGGCACGGTCGCCCGTCGGGTCGGTACGACGGTGTTCCTCGTGGGGCCCGCGCTGATGGTCGCGGGCATCACCAGCGGACGGGCCGGCGCGCCCTTCTGGCTGGAGCGGGTGCTCGCCTGGCCGGGCTACCTGTGGCTGGCCCTGATGCTGTACCTGGTGCTCGCCCTGGCCGTGGGGGAACTCGTCCGCCCCCTGCTGCGACGCTTCCTCGCCCGACGTGACCAGCGTGAACAGAACGACCAGCAGACGGCGCCCGGCCCGGACGCCGACCCCGGTGCGTCGGACGGTGCGCCCGCGGCCCCGCTGTCGGCTGCGCTCGGCCCGGTGCCAGAGGCTCTCGCACCCGAGCACCCCGCACCCGAGGACCCCGCGCCGGCCGGGGCGTCCGTGCCGCTCACCCCGTCGCGACGGCTGTTCCTGTCCCGGGCGGTCGCCGGGACCGCGGTGGCCGCCGCCGCGGCGACGGTCGGAGCGGGCGCGTACAGCGTGCTGAACGGTCCCGCGGTGAAGCGGGTGACCGTGCCGCTGGCCAAGCTGCCCCGGGCGGCGCACGGCTTCCGCATCGCGGTGGTCAGCGACATCCACCTCGGCCCGATCCTCGGCAGGTCCTTCGCCCAGCGACTGGTGCGCACGATCAACTCCACGCAGCCCGACCTGATCGCCATCGTGGGCGACATGGTCGACGGCGACGTGGCGGACCTCGGCCCGGCGGCCGAGCCGCTGGCGCGCCTGCGGGCGAAACACGGGACGTACTTCGTCACGGGCAACCACGAGTACTTCTCCGGCGCCCAGCAGTGGGTGGACGAGGTGCGCGACCTGGGACTGCACCCGATGGAGAACAGCCGTGTCGAACTGCCGGCCTTCGACCTCGCCGGGGTCAACGACCCGGCGGGCGAGGCCGAGGGGGAGGGCCCCGACTTCGTGCGGGCGCTCGGCGACCGCGACCCCCGGCGGGCCTCGGTGCTCCTCGCCCACCAGCCGATCGTGATCCACGACGCCGTACGGCACGGGGTGGGCCTTCAGTTGTCCGGCCACACCCACGGCGGCCAGCTGTGGCCCGTCAACTACCTCGCCGGACTCCAGAACCCGACCCTGGCCGGCCTGGAGCGCTACGGGGACACCCAGCTGTACGTCACCCGCGGGGCGGGGGCATGGGGACCGCCGGTGCGGGTGGGCGCCGAGTCGGACATCACCGTGGTCGAACTCGCCTCCCTCCAGGCGTGACCCCACCGCTCCCCAACGCCCCTTCCCTCACTGGAATCCCCTGTGGTTGAGTGACGCACCTCACCGGGGAGGGGCGCGCGGATGCGATCGGTTCGTCTGCGGATCCTGGCGTCGACAGTGGCGCTGGTCATCGTCGGGGCGGGGGCCTGGAGCCTGCTCCCGGAGCGCGAGGAGACCGCGGGGTCGATCACGGTCGGGACCTCGGAGCAGGTCATCTCGCTCGATCCGGCGGGCGCCCATGACGCCGGCTCGTGGGCGCTGCACGGCAACGTCTTCCAGTCGCTGTTGACCTTCCGGCCCGGTGAGGTGGAACCTGTGCCGGACGCGGCGCGTCGGTGCGACTTCATCGGGCGGGAGCTGCGGACCTACCAGTGCGAGCTGCGGCCGGGGCTCACCTTCCCCAGCGGTCGCGTGGTCACCGGGGCGGACGTGAAGCACTCCATCGACCGGGTGCGGACCATCAAGGCGAAGGTCGGTCCGGCCGCCCTGTTCGCCGGCCTGGACGAGGTGGAGGTGAACGGCCGCACGGTCACCTTCCGGCTCGCCCGCCCGGACGCCACCTTCCCGTACCGGATCGCCACCGCCGCGGGTTCCATCGTCGACAGCACCCGGTACCCGGCGGACGCGCTGCGCGTCGGGGACGAGGCCGACGGCTCCGGGCACTACACGCTCACCTCGTACCGGCCGGGCAGTGCCGCGAAGCTCTCGCCCAACGTCCGCTACCGGGGGGCCGCCCCCGCGACCGGCCGGCCCGTCGTGCTGCGGTACTACGCGGACGCCGAGGCGCTGGACGCGGCGTGGCGCGGCCGGCAGATCGACGTCGCCGCCCGGCAGTTGCCGCCCGCGGCCCTCGCCGCGCTGCGGCCCTCCGCCACCGACCACCAGCTGAGCGAAGCGGCGAGTGCCGAGACCCGCAACCTGGTCCTCAACGTGCGCCCGGGATCGGGACTCGTCGACCGGCAGGTGCGGCGGGCGGTCGCGGCCGTCCTCGACCGGGAGGCGTTGGCGGCCCTCACCCACCGGGGCACCGTCACCCCGCTGTACTCGCTGATCCCGCGCGGCATCCACGGTCACACCACCTCGTTCTTCGACGAGTACCCCGAGGTCGACGTCCGGCGGGCGCGGAAGCTGCTGCGGGACGCGGGGGTGGAGGTGCCGCTCGCCTTCCACTACGGACACGCCCGCGGTTCGTCCGCGGCGGCGGAAGCAGCCGAGATCAAACGCCAGTTGGAGGCGACCGGGCTGTTCCGGATGCGGATCACGGCGTACGACTGGGGAGAGTTCCGGCGGACGTACGCGGAGGGCCGGCTCGATGCGTACGCCGTGTCCTGGGTGCCCGACTACCCCGATCCGGACACCTACACGGCGCAGTTGGTGGGCAGCGGGGCGATCGTGCGCAACGGGTACGCCGAACCCGAGGCGCAGGCACTGGTCCGGGACGCCCAACGGTTCGAGGACCGGGCCGGGGCCGCCGGCGCCCTGCGCGAGCTCCAGACGGTCGTGGCCCGGGACGTTCCGCTGATCCCGCTCTGGCAGCGCAAGGAGTACGTGCTCACCCGGGCCGGCATCACGGGCGGCCAGCACCTCGCCGACGGCACCGGGCTGCTACGGCTCTGGACGCTCGCCCGGGTCTGACGGCACCCCCGCCGCCCGGTTCGCCCCCGTTCGGTGCCCCGCTGAGCGGACGCGGCCGGATCGGCACGGATACGTGACGCCCATCGGGCTCCCGGCGGCCTTGTGAGCCTGCATCATGTGTCGGACCCGTGGGAACCATGGGAGTTCCGTGCCGCCTGGGGTGGAGGAGGGCAGATGCCGCGTCGCGACGCGTTCCGGCTGCCCCGACACCCGGCGTCCGTCGCCCTGGCCCGGCACCGGGTGCGCGAGCACCTCATCGCCTGGGGGCGGACCGAGGGTGACGGCCCGCTCGACGACACGGTGCTGCTCGTCTCCGAACTCGTCACCGAGGCCGTCCGCCACGGACCCTTGTTGGAGCGGGAGTTCGAGGTCGCGGTCACCGTGCTCGCCGACGGCGGCTGCTTCATCGAGGTCACCGACGAGAACGGGACCGTACCCGGCGCGGCGCACCGGGCCGACGGTCCCGGCGCCGGCCCCGCGCGTGGGCGGCGGCTACTGGAAGCCCTCGCCGAAGTGTGGGGCGTCTGGCACGGGGGGCGGCGCGGAACGACGGTGTGGGCCCTGGTCCCCGCCCGTCAACTCCCCTTGCCCACGGCCCCGGACGGCGATGACGACGGTGACGACGGGGGCGACGGGGGCGACCAGGGCGGCGACGGTCACGGTGTGGGTGCCGGTGACGTGGGCGAGGACGCCGGCCCGGGTCCGGCATCCGGAACGGGCGCGGGGCCGCCCGCCGAGGAACCGCCCGACGTCTCGTCCCGGTAGCCCGTGCCGCCGGGCCCCGCGGGCAGGGCGACCACGACCGCGAGCCCGCCCCCGGACCGTCTGCGCACCGTGACCCGTCCCCCGTGCGCGTCGACCACCCCCCGCACGATCGCCAACCCCAGCCCGCTGCCCGCCCCGCCGCCCGCCCGGAAGAAACGGTCGAAGACCCGTACGGCGTCCTCCTCGGCGAGCCCCGGACCCCGGTCCTCCACCACCACCGTCACCGTCTCCTCCGTCCGCCGGACCGACAGTTCGACGGGAGCGTCCCGCGGAGTGTGCACCCGCACGTTGCCCACCAGGTTCCCCAGCACCTGGCGCAGCCCGGACTCGTCCGCGTGCACCAACAGCACCCCGTCGGCCCGTACCGTCACGGGCCGCTCCGGCTGCTGGGCCCGGAGGTCGGCCGCCGCGTCCCGCACCAGGGCGCACACGTCGGTGTTCCGCATCCGCAGTTCGGCGCGTTGGTCCAGCCGGGCGAGCATCAGCAACTCGTCGACCAGCCGGTGCATGCGGTCCACCTCGGAGTTGATCCGCGACCAGGCCCGCTCCCGGTCGTCGGGCGCGTTCAACATCCCCCGGTCGAAGAGCTGGAGGTAGCCGCGGATCGCCGACAGCGGGGTGCGCAACTCGTGCGAGGCGTCCGCGACGAACTGCCGCAACTGCTCGGCGCTGCGCTCCCGGGTGGAGTAGGCCGTCTCCACCTGCTGGAGCATCGAGTTCAGCGCGAGCCGCAACTGCTCCACCTCGGTGGCCGTATGACGGCTGGACGGCACCCGCCGGGTCAGGTCCCCGTCGGCTATCGCGGACGCCGTCTCGACCATGTCCTCCAGGGGCCGCAGCCGGTGGTGCACACCGATCATCGTCAGCACCGCGAGCAGCCCCAGCAGGACCGTGCTCATCCCGAGGTCGAACTTCACCGCCTTGCGGATGTTGGTGTGGATGAACCCCGTGGACCCGGCCAGCACCACCGTCGTCCCGTCGTCCAGGGTCGCCGCCGTCGCACGGAACGGCTCGCCGTCCAAGGTGACGTCCACCGGGCCGGCGGACCGGGCCAGCCGCACCGGGTCGTCCACGGCCGCCGCGAGATCGCGTTGACGGCCGGTCGGCTCCAGTCCGGCGACCCGGATCGCCGCGCCGGACGCGTCGAGGGCGACGAACTGGAAGTCCGAGTGCGGCAGCAGCCCCCGGTCGTCGCTGTCGGGCGACAGCTCGTCGAGGGCGATGCCCAGGGTGCTCAGCGCTTCGATCTGCTCCACGGTGAGGCTGGACCCCGCGATCGAGTCGCGCGTCGAGGCCAGTTGTTTGTCGATGGTGTCGAGGAAGAAGTGACGCATCCCCATCAGACTCACCACGCACGCCACCACGATGGCGCACATCAGCAGCGCCACGTTGACCAGGGTCAGCTTCGCCCGCAGCGAGTGCGCTCCCCGGTGCGGGAAGCGGCGCCAGGAGGAACAGTAGGTCACCGCCGGGCCCTCAGGTGAGCCCGTAGCCGACGCCGCGCCGGGTCGTGATCAGCGGCGGCCCCAGGGTCCCGAGCTTGCGCCGCAGATAGCTGATGTACGTCTCCACGACGGTCGACTCGGCCGGGTGCTGGTACTGCCACACATGACGCAGCAGTTCCTCCTTCGGCACGATCTGCCCGGCGTTGCGGACCAGGAAGCGCAGCAGGGCGTACTCGGTCGGGGTCAGTTGGGCACTGCGGGCGCCCCGGCGCACCGTGTACGTCGTCTCGTCCAGTTCCAGGTCTCCGTGGCGCAGCGGCGCGCGCCGGGGCAGGACGTCCGCGGGGCGGGTGCGGCGCAGCACGGCGGTGATCCGGGCGACGACCTCGTCGATGTGGAACGGCTTGGTGATGTAGTCGTCGCCGAAGCCCAGCGCACCGACGACCTCGGCGGGTGCGTCCCGCGCGGTGACGAAGACGAGGCCCGCTTCGGGCAGTGCCGACCGCAGTTCGCGCCCCAGTTCGCGGCCGTCGCCGTCCGGCAGCATCACGTCGAGCAGGACGGCGTCCGGGCGCACGTGTTCGGCGAGGTGGCGTGCCTGGCGGACGGTCGCGGCGGTCGACACGTCGAAGCCGTGGAAGCGCAGGGCGATGGACAGGACGTCGGCGATGCTCGGCTCGTCCTCCACGACGAGGACCCGCGCCCCTCGTACGTCCCCGGGGGGCGACTGGCTTGACTCGGTCATTCCCCCAGTATCGGTCGGCGTCGCGCCGTGCGGGCGGGTCGAAGCTGGGAGTTCCTTGTGAACCCTGGCAGCCACCTGGGAGTCCTGGGGATCGGCTGGGAGCCCTGGGAGTTGTCTGGGAGCCCTGGGAGTTGGCTGGGGATCACCGCTTCGACCTCCCCGTCGGGGTGCCGCCCGCTCGATGCTGGGCCCCTGACCCGGGGGAACGGAACGACTTCCGGGTGACGGTCGGGGGCGCCGCACGGGCACCCGTGGCCGTCGCCCGGACAACAGAAGGAGCGGACGACGTGACGGCATTGGCGCGCTGGTGCTACCGGCACCGGCTGGTGGTCCTGGTGCTGTGGGTGGGGGTGTTGTTCGGCGTGGGGGCCGTCGGTACCTCGGCGGGCAGCGACTACTCCAACGACTTCGCCCTCCCCGGGACGGACTCCACCCGGGCGAACGAACTGTTGGAGAAGGCCCGTCCGGGCGGCGCCGGGGACGCCGGCACGGTGGTGTGGCGGGTCGCCGACGGCTCGGTGCGCGACGCGGACGTACGGTCCCGGATCGAGCCGGCGCTGCGCGAGATCGCCGGCATGGACGGCATCGGAGCGGTCAACGGCCCCTACGGGGACGAACCGGGTGCCGCCGCCCGGATCAGCGAGGACGGCCGCACCGCCTACGCCGAGGTGGCGTTCGCCCAGCGGGCGAACTCGGTGCCGACGGAACTGGCCGAGGCCGTCGTCGACACCGCGGGGGCAGCCGCGGGCGACGGCCTCCAGGTCGAGGTGGGCGGAGAGGCCATCGCCCGCATCCAGCAGGCCACGGGCGGGACCTCCGAACTCGTCGGCATCGCCGCCGCCGCGGTCGTCCTCTTCCTCGCCTTCGGCTCGTTCTTCGCGATGCTGCTGCCGATCGTGGTCGCCGTGTTCGGCGTCGGCATCGGACTGTTCAGCACGATGCTCCTCAGCCACGGCACGGGCATACCCGACCTGGCCCCGCTGCTGGGCTCCCTCGTCGGACTCGGGGTCGGCATCGACTACGCCCTGTTCATCGTGACCCGCCACCGGCGGGCGCTGCTGCACGGCGAGGACCCGGTGACCTCGGTGGGGGTGGCCCTCAACACCGCCGGGCGCGCGGTCGTCTTCGCGGGCGCCACGGTCTGCATCGCGCTCGCGGGCATGCTCGTCATGAACCTGCGCTTCCTGGACGGGGTCGTCATCGCGACGACCCTGACCGTGGTGCTGAGCGTGCTGGCCGCCGTCACCCTGCTCCCCGCGCTGCTCGGGTTCCTCGGACCCCGGGTGCTCAGCCGCCGCCAGCGCCGCCGCCTCGCCGAACAGGGACCCGAGCGGGGGGCCAGCAGCGGGCTCGCCGTGCGCTGGTCCGCCCAGGTGCAGCGGCGGCCGAAATCCCTGATCGCCCTCGCCGTGGTGGCGCTGACCCTGCTGGCGCTGCCGGTGCTGTCCCTGCGGCTCGGCGCCACCGACCACGGCAACCACCCGGAGGACCAGACCACGCGCCAGGCGTACGACCTGCTGGCGGACGGGTTCGGTCCGGGCTTCAACGGTCCGCTCGTCGTCGTCGCCGAGGGCGCGCGGCCGGACGCGGTGCGACGGTTGACGGCGCGGGTCGAGGGCGACGAGGGCGTGGCGCGGGTCGTCGCCCTGCCTCCCGCGGGCGGCGTGTCCCTCGTCCAGATCGTGCCCACCACCTCACCGCAGTCCTTGGAAACGGACCGGCTGATCGACCGGGTGCGCGACGACCACCTGCCGCAGGCCGGCGTGGACGGTCACGTCGGCGGGGTGACGGCCGTGTTCAAGGACTTCGCCGAGAAGACGGGGGAGCGGCTGCCGTACTTCGTCGCCGCGATCGTCGGTCTCGGTTTCGTCCTGCTGCTGATCGCGTTCCGGTCCCTGCTCGTCCCGCTCACCGCCGCGGTGATGAACCTCGTCGCGGCGGCGGCGTCCTTCGGGGTGGTGGTCGCCGTCTTCCAGTGGGGCTGGGGCCTGGAACTCATCGGGCTCGACCGCTCGGGCCCCATCTCGGCCTTCCTGCCGGTCATCATGCTCTCGCTGCTGTTCGGTCTGTCGATGGACTACCAGGTGTTCCTGGTCAGCCGGATGCACGAGGAGTGGATGCACACCAAGGACAACGCACGGGCGGTACGGGTCGGGCTCGCGGAGACCAGCCGGGTCATCAACTCCGCCGCGCTCATCATGATCTGCGTCTTCCTCGCGTTCGTGCTGAGCGGCGACATGCAGGCGGTGGTGGCGGGCTTCGGGCTCGCGGTGGCCGTGGCCGTCGACGCGTTCATCCTGCGCACGGCGCTGGTCCCCGCCTTGATGCACCTGATGGGACGGTCCAACTGGTGGCTGCCCGGCTGGCTGGACCGGCGGCTGCCGCACCTGGCGGTGGAAGGCTCCGAGACGCCGTCGGGCACCGGTCCGGCGGGTGCCGGTCGATCGGGTGACGGTCGGCCGGGTCTCGATTCGGCGGCCGGGGGCAGTGCGGTGCACGGTTTCGTCCGGACGGTGGAGGGCGGACCGGTGGCCGGCGCGGTGGTGACCCTGCGGTCGGTCGACGGCGCCACGCTCGACCGGGTGCGGTCCCTGGCGGACGGCTCCTACCTGCTCGCCGCGCCCGCGCCCGGAGCGTATCTGCTCGGCGTGACGGAAGAGGGCGGTGCGGAGCACACCCGGCAGGTGACGACCGGTGACGGTCCGCTGGTCCAGGACGTGGAGCTGGCGGAGGCCGGCGCGGACGTGCACTGACCGCACGCCGCCGGGCGATCGACGGGGCGGTGGGGTCTTCCCCGCCGCCCCGTCGGGCCGTTCGCCGGTACGGTCGGTCAGGCGCCCGACGTCGGCTTGGGGCCCTTGCCGGCCGCGGGCTCGTCGAACGGGGGGCCGAAGTCCGTGAACAGCTCGTGGACCTCGCGGACCAGGGGCCGCAGCAGCCGGAAGCGGGCCAGCCCCACCGTCCGCGCGGTCAGCCGGGAACCCCGCGCGGCCAGCCGCCGGCTCCGCTCGCGCCCCTCGGAACGGTCGAACACCCAGTACAGGACCAACCCCATCTGGGAGAGCCACAGCAGCTCCGGCAGGGCGTCGGCCAGATCCTCCGGGACCTTGGTCTTCGACCCGGCGAGCACCTGCCGGTGGGTCTCGATCGCGGCGTCCCGGGCCGCGCGGGACTCCGGCGAGAAGGGACTGAGCGGGCTCTGCGGGTCGGCCGCGTTCTTGAAGAACTGCGCTGCGAACTCGTGGTACGGCTCGGCGATGTCCACCCAGGCGGTCAGCACGCCCGCCAGCCGGGCGTGCAGGTCGGTCTCCCGGGCCAGGATCGGCTGGATGGCGGCCTTGTGCTCCGCGGAGATCCGGTCGTAGACCCCCTGGACCAGGTGTTCCTTGCCGTCGAAGTAGTAGTACGCATTGCCGACGGAGACCCCGGCCTCCTTGGCGATGGCCCGCATGGTCGTCTTGTCGTAGCCGCGCTCCTCGAACAGCCGGAGCGCGGTCTGAAGGATGAGCGCGCGGGTCTGCTCGCTCTTCGCCGTCCGCTCCGCGCTCTTCTCCGACTTAGCTGGGTCTTTCTCCGCGTGCGGGGTTCCCCCGTCGCCCCCCGGGACGGGGGCGACGGACGGCTGCTTCGTCGGACGATCGTTGTCTGCGGACACGGTGTCAGAGCCTAGTCAGTGGAGCAGGTGCCATCGGCACAGGTGGGCGGCGCGGGGGCCGGCGGCACGGCCCCCGTTCCTGCCGGGTTCGCCCCCCGGCCCGGCGGGTCGCCCACGTGCACCCAACCCGCGTCGTTGCGGTACTCCCAGCCGGCCATGGTGGTGCGGGCGGGCCCGGCCCCGCGCACGGACCCGGTCCGCCCGGCCGCGCCACCGGCCCACGCGTACCCGGGGCGCCCGTCCCGCCCCCCGACGGGACGGACACCCCCCGCCCGCGCCCGCTGGGCGAACAGGGCCTCCCGGTACTTGGAGGCCGCGATCACGGCGCCCTTGGCGAGCTTCGCGCCCTTCCGGCTGCTGAGCCGGTGCGCCGTCGGGCGGTACTCGGCGAGCGCCCACAGGCACACCACCCAGGCGTTGGCGGCCCGGTAGACCTGCCCGCCGTCGGCGACGACCGTGATGTCGACCAGCGTCGACCCGTGGTCCAGCGCCGGGAACCTGCGCCGCGCCTGCTCCGATCCGGCCGGGACGAAGTCCAGGGGGACGAGCTGCGGCTGGCGGCTCAGCCAACCGCGGAGGAAGGTGCAGAGCGGACAGTCGGCGTCGTACAGGACGGTGAGTCCGCGCACGGCCGGCGGCCGGGGGCGCGTGGAGCGCGTGGGCGCGGACGGTGGCCCTGCGGTCACTGCCGGGGCGGTCGGGGGCGGTGCGGACCGTGCCGGGGCGGTCGGCGGCGGTGCGGGGTCCTCGGTCACGACCGTCACGCCTTGCCGGTGGGCGCGGCCCACGGGCCGCGGTCGGTGTACTCCTGCGGCGGCACCGGGGGGAGCTGCTCCCGCTCCATGACGCCCCGCCGGCGGATCTTGTTCAGCACCCACACATTGGCGAGGTGCAGCACCCCGAGCACCAGCAGCACGACGCCGAGCTTCGTCGACAGCGCCTCGAACACCTGGCGCGCCTCGGTGATCTCGTCGTCCTGGGTCAGGTACAGCGCGACGAATCCGAGGTTGACCAGGTAGAACCCGACCACCAGCAGGTGGTTGACGGCGTCCGCCAGCTTCTCGTTCCCGTGCAGGACGTCCGCCAGGAAGATCCGCCCGTTGCGGCTGAGGGTGCGCGCGACCCAGACGGTCAGGCCGATGCTCACGACGATGTAGACGAGGTACGCGATCCACGTCAGGTCTTGTCCCTGATCCACGGTCCCCACCCCTCTCCGGTCATGGCCGTGTCCGGCCACAACACTTCTTGAACGTGTTCAAAAACGCTGGCAGTGGAGACTGTAGACCTGCTTTTGAACGTGTTCAAGTCCGGGGGTGGGGGGTGCGGGAACGCCGAAGGCCGCCCGGACGGGAGTCGTCCGGGCGGCCTTCGGGTCTGCGGGTCTGCGGGTCCTTGTTGGGGTGGCGGGCGGTGCGGCCTGTTCGTCAGCCCACGGCGAGCCGGGTCTTCCAGTGGCTGTTGGGTCCGATCATCAGACCCCCGTCACCGCTCAGTGCGGTCCGGGACCCGGGGTGGAACCGCACGGAACCGTCGGAGCGCACCGACCAGATGTCCGGGATGCCGTCCCCGTCGGCGTCCGGCGTGCCGACCGCGAACGGTGTGCCGGCCACGGACCAGCCCGAGGCCCCGTACGTGGTGTCGGCGCCGCCCGCGGAGTTGGCCGCCGCCGCCAGCGAGGACAGGTCCACCCCGCCGCCGGCGGCGGGCTTGCCCTTGCGGAGCACCAGCTTGCCGGGATCGACCCGGTAGACGAGGTCGGCGACGCCGTCACCGCTGACGTCGTATCCGGAGACGAGGTCCCGCTCGGCCCACGGGGCGGAGGTCAGCCGGATCGCCTGGTCGACGGTGGCGCCCTGGTAGCCGGCGAGTATCCACAGGGCGTCCCCGACGGTGACGAAGAGGTCCGCCCGCCCGTCGCCGGTCACGTCACCGGCGGACAGGACCTGGGTGAACGTCGAAGGCGCGGGCGCCCCCTCCGGCAGCAGGATCTCCCGCCGCCGGTCGATGTTCACGGCACCGTACCCGTCGCCCGGGTACACCCACAGCTTCCCGCCCACCCGGACGATGAGGTCCTGGAGGCCGTCCCCTCCGTAGACGTCGCCGTTGTGGGTGATCAGCGAGCCCTTGAAGTGCCCCGACGCGGCGGGGAGGTGGAGCGGCTTGTCGTCCCCGTTCGGGTCCTTGTCCTTGTTGGTCTGGTACGCCCCCGCCATCGAGTAGTCGAGGTCACCGGTGCCCTTGGTCACCTCGTCGCTCTTGCCCTGGGACGGGTACAGCGCCAGGTTGCCGCCCGAGGTGACCACCAGCAGGTCGGGCAGGCCGTCACCGGTGAAGTCGCCCGCCTTGTCGGCCTGGTCGCGGGGCGTCACGTAGAAGAAGTACTTCGTCGGCTGGGACACGTTGCCCGCCTGGTCCACGACCCGGACGTACAGGACGTTGGGCCCGGCGGCGGGCGGCTTGGCGTTGGAGATCGTCGCGCTGCCCGAGGTGCTGGAGCCGGCGGTGCGGCTGACCGAACCGGTGTAGCTCTCCGAGTTGAACCCGTACTCGTAGCGCACCACGTCGCTGTCGAGCGCGCGGACCGTGAACGAGCCCGGCGTACCGAACTTCTTCTTCGACCAGTTGCTGTCCTCGGCGTCGTTGCCGAACCCGTTCTCGGATCCGTCCGCGTTCGGGAAGTCGACGGAGCTCACCCGGGGCGGCTTGGGCGCGTTCTTGTCGTAGACGAACCGGCACGGTGTGGCCGCGGGGGAGTAGGACGAGGTCGACTTGGCGTCGTCGACGGCCCGCACCCGCCACGAGAACACGGTGCCGCTGGCGAAGTTGTTGATGGAGAAGGCGCTGGTGGTGCGCAGCGCCGCGCTGCGGTCGCCGCCGACGTCCACCTTGCCGACCGCGCCGAGCCGGTCGCCGCCGCTGTCCCACTTGCCCGTCTGCCAGAGGTCGAAGTCGAAGTAGTCGAGGTTGCCGTCCTTGTCGGACGCCCGGGCGGTCAGGGTCACGGCGTCCGCACCGACCCGGACGTAGGGCGTCGTGGTCGTGCACTTCGCCTCCGGTCCCAGGTCCAGGTTGGTGGGCGCGTCGGGCCGGCGGTTGTAGACGATCTCCAGTTTCGGGGCCGTCTCCCCGATGGCACGGAACTTCTTCCAGCCGTACTCCGAGCGCTCGTCCCGGGCCCGCATTCCGAACGTGACCGTGCTTTGGCCCTGGTCGACGCGCTTCTGCACGGCGTCCCGCAGGCTGAACTTCACGTGCGCGTCCGGGCACATGGTCTTGTACCCGTGTGCGAAGCTCCGGGTCACCTGCTTGTTGCCGTCGTGCAGCTTCGGCGCGTTGCGCCAGTTGGTGCGTTTGTTGATCTTGCTCGTCAGGTGGATGCTCATCGACCGCGGGCTGCACGACCACGCGTAGGTCGACAGGGTGTACAGGGTGGCCTTCTTGATCTGGACCCCGTCCAGCCGGTCACCCAGGTCGATGTTGAAGAAGGAACGGGAGGTGCCCCAGGTGTCGGACTCGTAGCCGACGCGCGCCTCGTGGGTGCCGCCCTTGTTGAACCCCTTGCCTTCGTAGAACGTGGCGTTGGGGTACCTGTCGTAGACGGTGGTCCAACTCGCCGTCGGTTTGGTGAAGGCCGGGTCCACGAAGACGGGGTACGTCGTGGCGGGGTCCGCGAGGAACTCCTGGTCCGGTGTCAGGCTCCAGGACGAGTCGTTCAGGTCCGACTCGATCAACTCGCCGCGGGAATCGGGCGAGGGCCCGTTCAGGGACGACAGCCCGAGGGTCGCCGTGGTGCCCGTCCGGGAGGGTTCCGGGGTCGGCTCGGCCGGTGCGGTCGGCAGCGGCGGCTCCTCGGGTTCGGTCTGGAGGCCATCGGTGGCGGTCGGCAGGACCTCCCCCTCGGGGTCGGTCTGCTCGTCCGATTCGAGGGGCAGCTCCGTGGGGCTCGGGCTGTCCGTGGGCGCGGTGGGAACGGGATCCGGGGCGCCCGGCGTCTCCGGCTCGGTCGGCTGGGCGGTGGCTCCCACCTGGCCGTCGGTGACCGCGGGTTCGCCACTGCTGTCCCAGATCAGTGGCGTGGGGGACAGGGCGGCCTCCTCGCCGTCCGCGTCCACCGCGCTGACCATGCCCGACAGCGGGTCGAGGTGGAACGACAGCGTCGACGAGTCGAGGCCGTAGGCGAGTTGTTGCACCAGCGGGTGGGCGGCGGCCTGGCGGTCCTTGAGGACCAGCACGGGCGCGAAGCCGCTGTCGTCGGCGGTCATCACCAGGTCGGCGCCGGGGAGGATCTCCGGGTACAGGGCGCGGTTGCCTTCGATCACGGGTACCGGGACGGTGCCGGGCCAGGTGAGGTCGATGGTGTGTGTGCCGACGTGCATCGTGGCGAGCGGGTGGAACACGGTGGCGTTCGCGGGCGGCTGCGCACGGCCCTCCTGCCGGACCGAACCGCCCTGCTCCCGGACGGTGGTCCGCAGCGGGCCGCGCGGCGCGCTCCGGGACGCCCGGTCCGCCGATTCCTTGCGCTGTCCACCGGCGGTGGACGAACCCGCGGAGAAGACGAGCCGGGTGTTGGAGACGGTCGGCTCCCAGCCCCGTGCGGTGCGCCGCAGATCGAGGTCGATGGGACGCCACTCACCACCCGACTTCGCGTACACGGGCGCCGAGTGGAACCGGGTGGCCATCAGCCCGTCCGGCCGGACCCAGGTGCTGGAGGTCGCCGTCCGCAGGGCGGTGGCCTCGACCTTCCGTCCGGTGCGGGCGGCTTCGGCCGCCGCGGCGGACTCCGTCACCGGTCCGGCGGCGGGTTTCCGTGCGGCGCTGCCGGGGTCGTCGCGGTCCGGTGCGGAGCCGTCGGGCCGGAGGCCGGCGTACGCGAGGCCGCCCGCGACGACCACGGCGGCCAGGACGGCCGCGGTGGTCCGACGTCCCGGAGCCCGGCCGGCCGGTGTTCCGCGTCGGTCGCGCGGGCGGAGCCATGCGCCGGGTGTGCGCGTCGTGCGCGTCATGGGTTCCCTTCCCCCTGGAGTCCGGTGCACGGGGCAGGGTGCGGCCGGAGCTGTGGCCCGTCCGCGCCCCTGGATCTCCCCGATCCGTGAACTGGGCATGGCGAGGCGTGCCGATGATGGCTCAAACACGGCCCCCCGTCACCCTCCGGTGAGGCGCGAGGCGCGGTCCGTACCGGAACCGAACGGAGTTCCTGCCCGTTTCCACCGCCGGGACCGACCGGGGGCGAGCCGTTGACCGCGGACGGCTCACATCTTCCAAAAAGTAATGAACCAGGGCAAATTGACAAGGCGTTCGCCCTATCTCGCCCGGCTTGGTCGTCTATATGGGATCAGTCGCTTACGTCTTGCTTTCACGGTGAAAATCACCTGATGCACCGTCAGTGCGTGTTCAGATCCTTACGCGCCGTGATGATGATCACATAGTCTCGACATCTCTGGCGTACCTCCACGCAACGGACACACAATCTGCGCCACTGCTACTGCCCTTACGCGTGGTCCTCTCCGGCCCGCTCCGAACGGTCCGGGGGGATCTCGTCTTGTTCGGTCGTCGTCACACGCCTGCCCCGCACACGGGCCGCCGTTTCCGCCTGGCCGTCATTCCGGCGGTCAGCGCCGCGCTGCTCGTGGGGCTGTTGCCCGCGACCGCGTTCGCGGTGCCGCCCGTTCCGACCACGGGCGAGGTCGTCGGCCGGGACACCCTGGACCTCGAAAGCCTCACGAAGGAGCAGCCGGTACCGGGCGAAGACGCCGACCCGGGCCTCGCGTCCCTGCGGGTCGACTTCGTCCCCGAGAACCAGCAGCAGGCCCCGGCGGGCACCGACACACCACCACCGGCCGCCACCGCCACGGTCTCCTTCGGCTCCCCGACCACCCCCGCCGCCTTCGGACACTCGGCGGCCGGTGCCGCCACCCCACCGCCGCCGATCCCCGTCGGGAACCTGCCGGTCAGCCTCGGCCAGGCGCCCAACCAGCCGGCGCCCACCGGAACGTGGCAGGTCAGCGTTGCTGCGCGGACCGCGCCGGTAGCAGCCGGCGTCGACGGTGCCGTCCTCACGGTCCAGGCCCCGGCCACGGGTTCGGTGCCCGTGCGGGTGAAGCTGGACTACGGCAAGTTCGCGAACCTCTACGGGGCGGGCTGGTCGTCCCGGCTGCGGCTCGTCCAGTTCCCCGAGTGCTATCTGACGACGCCCACCGAAGAGGCCTGCCAGCAGTACGAACCGCTGGAGTCCGCCAACGACTCCGCGGACACGTCCGTCACGGCCACGGTCGACCCGGCCGCCGACGGCACCGGTGCCCCGCCGCCCTCGGGCGCCTCCGCCCGCACCGACACCACCCCGGGCATCGTGCCCGCCCTGCACCGCACGACTGACGGCGGTCGCGTCACGCGGGCCGCAGCCACCGGGGACAAGGCCGTCATCGGAGCCGTCGACTCCGGCAGCGGTACGGGCGGCTCCTTCAAGGCCACCCCGCTCGCCACCAGCGGCAAGTGGGAAGCCGGCGGCTCCTCGGGGGCCTTCAGCTGGTCCTACCCGATCACCGTTCCGGCGCCGCCCGCCGGCCCCGCCCCGTCCGTCTCACTGGGCTACAACTCCCAGTCCGTGGACGGACGCACCTCGGTGTCCTCCCCGCAGGCGTCCTGGGTCGGCGACGGCTGGAACTACGACCCGGGCCACATCGAGCGCCGCTACCGCTCCTGCGAGGAGGACCGCAAACCCCTCGACCGCGGTGCGCCGGACCCCAACAACACGGCCAAGAAGGACAAGACGAGCGACCTGTGCTGGGCCTCGTACAACGCCGTGATGTCGCTCGGCGGCAAGACCACCGAACTCGTCCGCGACGCCCCCGCCACCAGCAACCCGGAGACCGACACCGAGATCTACCGTCCGCAGCACGACGACGGCACCCGGGTCGAGCGCCGCGTCGGCGCCACCAACGGCGACAACGACGGCGAGCACTGGGTGGTGACCACGACCGACGGCACGACCTACTACTACGGACTGCACGACGTCGGCGGCGGCCACGCCGTCACCGACTCCGTCTCCACCGTGCCCGTCTTCGGCAACCACCCCGGCGAGCCGTGCCACGCGACGACCTTCGCCGACTCGCGCTGCGGCGCCGGCAAGCAACAGGCGTGGCGCTGGGGCCTGGACAAGGTCGTCGACGTGCACGGCAACGCCATGGTCATCGACTGGCAACAGGCCACCAACCACTACTCGGTGCGGAAGAAGTTCAAGACCCCCGAGGCGTACGACCGCGCCGCCTACCCCAACTACATCGAGTACGGCATGCGCGCGTCGGACCTCACCAAGCCGTCCGCCAAGGTGGACTTCGTGGTCGCCGAACGCTGTCTCGCCTCGGCGACGGTCTGCGCCCCCGCCAAGTTCGACCAGACCGCGGACCCGGGCGCCTACCGCGCCTGGTGGGACACCCCGGGCAACCTCAACTGCAAGGCCACCTCGGACCTCTGCCCGACCTTCCCGTCCTTCTGGTCCCGCATCCGGCTCTCCGAGATCACCACGTACGGCCACCGTCCAGGAGCGGCAGCCCTCCAGAAGGTCGACACGTACGCGCTGAAGCAGGCGTTCCCGCAGGACTGGTACAGCCTGGCGCCCGGCCTGTGGCTGGACTCGATCACCCGCAGGGGCTTCGCCCCCGGGGACACCACCGGCACCCTCCAGCACGAGGACGGCGTCAGCTTCGGCCCCTACAGCGTGGGATCGACCTCCCCCCTGCGCAAGTCGCTCAAGGACAAGTACCTGCCCAACCTGGTGCCGAAGGTCGGGCACGACGAGCGCCCGCCGTTCATCCGGCCCCGCATCGGTTCCGTCGCCACCGAGGCCGGTGGCGAGGTCTCCGTCGAGTACACCGGCGGATGCCGGACCGAACCCGCCGCGGACAAGGGCCGCAACAACGGCACCTGCTACCCGGTGCGCTGGTCCCCGGACGGCGAGGTGGAGACCCCCTCCAAGGCGTGGTTCAACAAGTACGTGGTCGCCTCCGTCACCGAGGTCGACAAGGTGACCACCCACGGCAAGCCCGTCCATGTGAAGTACGCCTACCAGCAACCCGCCTGGGCCCTGTCCGAGGACGAGTTCCAGCCCCACGCCCTGCGCACCCACAGCGACTGGCGTGGCTACCGGCAGGTCAGCGTCACCAAGGGCATGAAGAGCATCACCAAGTCCGCGGAGGAGAACCCCAAGTCCCACTCCCTGTCCCGTACCCGCTACTACCTCGGTACCGGAGAGGACCTCAAGGACTCCACCGGCGCCCCCCAGGGCAAGGACGAGCCCCAGTACGCCGGCACCACCGCGGAGACCATCGTCTACGACCACTCCGGCGGCAAGGTGGTGCGCCGGGTCCTCAACCACCCGTGGTCCAAGGAGACGGCGTCCCGCAAGCGCGAGGCCGACGGGGGCGTCGAGCTGAGCGCGCTGAAGGCCCACCGCACCGGCATCCGACGCACCGACGCCATCCAGCACCTGGACAACGGGAGCTGGCGGGCCGTGCGCAACACCACCGAGGTCGACCCCGACCACGGCCTGCCCGTCGAGTCCGAGACCTCGGTCGTCAAGCCCACCAGCGGCGGCGGTGGCGGTGAAATCCTTTCCGACCGGACCTGCACCAAGACCTCGTACGTCCACAACACCACCGACTGGCTGATCGGCCTGCCCAAGGAGGTGCGGACCACCGCCACCTCCTGCGCCGGGTTCGCCGCCGCCGACCCGGCCACCGAACTGAAGAGCTCGGTCCGCACCAGCTACGACGACCTCGCCCACGGTGCCACCCCCACCAAGGGCGCCCCCACCTCCGTCGCCGGGATCAACGGCGAGGGCACCGCCCACTCCGTGACGTCGACGTACACCTACGACCCGCTCGGACGGCCCCGCAAGGTCACCAGCCCGCTGCTCGGCACCGCCGAAACCCAGTACACCCCCGGTGACACGGGCGGCCCCGTCACCTCCACCAAGACGATCAACGCCAAGGGCCACGCCACCGTCACCACGCTGGACCCGGGCCGGGGCCTCCCGCTGACCGTCACCGACCCCAACGGCCGCGTCTCCCGCACCGAGTACGACGCGCTGGGCCGACTGACGAAGGGCTGGTCCGCCTCCCGCAGCGCCGGGAACCGGACCCCGAACGTCGAGGTCTCCTACCGGGGCGCCATCGCCACCGCGGACAAGACCTCACCGGCCGCCGTCACCGTGCGCACGGTCAAGGACGACGGCGGATACAGCCGACAGGTCACCCTGTACGACGGTCTGCTGCGTCAGATCCAGACCCAGGCCGAGGCCCACGGCCCCGGCCGGATCATCAGCGACACCAAGTACGACGAGCGGGGCCTCGTCTCCGACCAGACCAGCGGCTACCTCGCCAAGGGCGAACCCGTCACGGACCCGTTCCAGGCCAAGTCCCCGACGCTGATCCCCAGCACGGTCAAGTCCGTCTACGACGCCCAGGACCGGCTGACCAAGCAGGCCGTCTACCACGGCCGGGACTTCCGGTACCTCACGACCACGAAGTACGCCGACACCAGCACCATCGTCAACCCGCCCGGTGACACGTCCCCGACCACCCGCACCTTCACCGACGCGCTCGGCCGGGTGGAGTCCATCCGGCACTACACCAAGTCCGACGGTGCGTCGGCCTGGCGCACCACCGCGTACTCCTACGACGCGCGCGGCTACCGCGACGAGGTCACCGACCCCGAGGGCAATGCCTGGACGTTCACCCACGACGCCCGGGGCAGGCTCACCGACACCGTCGACCCCGACAGCGGGACCACGCACACCACGTACGACGCCGCGGACCGGGCGGTGTCCGTCCGCGACGCCAAACAGCGCACGACGTACACCGAGTACGACGAGCTGAGCCGCGTCACCAAGGTCCGCCACGGCTCCCCGACCGCCGACCCCGCCAAGGCGTTCACCTTCGACGCGCCGGGCGCCCTCGGACTGCCCGTCGCCTCGACCCGGCACACCTCCGCCGGCGACTACGTCGACCGGGTCACCGGCTACGACACCGAATACCGGCCCACCGGCCGACAGACTCAGATCCCGTCGAACCCGATGACCACGGGACTCTCCGGCACCTACACCTACGCGTACGCCTACACGCCGACCGGCAAGCCCCACTCGGTGACGCTCCCCGCCAAGGGCGGCCTCGCCGCCGAAACGGTCGTCACCCGCTACAACGAGGACGGCCTGCCCGAGAGCAACTCCGGCCTCAACTGGTACACCTCCGACGTCACGTACTCCCCGTACGGCGAGGTCCTGCGCTCGGTCACCGGCTCCCAGCCGGACCGCCTGTGGACCACCAACTTCGTGGACCGGCACACCGGGCGCCTCCAGCGCACCGTCACCGACCGCGAGACCGCCGGCCCGCACCGCGTCGCCGACGGCTACTACGCGTACGACGTCACCGGCGCGGTCACCGCCCACGCCCGCAAGCTCGCGGACGCGGCGGGATCCAGCTGGGACAACCAGTGCTTCACCCACGACACCCTGCGGCAGGTCGTCCACGCCTGGACCTCCAACATCGCCCCGACCGGCACCGGAACGGGCTGCAAGGCCCAGAACGGCTCCATCTGGGGGTACCGCACGGACGGAGCGCCCTCCAGCGGTCCGGTCGCCGATGCCCTCGGCACGCCCGCCCAGCCCGCCGGCCCGGACAACACCCTCACCACGTCCCTGGCCGCCGCCGCACCCGCCGCGGGCACGGTGGCGGGCGGTGCCACCGGCTACCGCCAGTCGTACACCTTCGACACCATCGGCAACCGGGCCACCATGACCGACCACGACCCGGCGACCCCGGCCAACGACGTCACCCACACCTACCACTACGGCAAGCAGGTCCCCGGCAACGGCACCACCCCGGCCCACGAGGTCCAGCCGCACACCCTCACCTCAGTCACCCGGTCCACCGGCGGCGGCAGCACCTACGCGTACGACGTCATCGGCAACACCGAGCGCCGTGCCCTGCCCGCGACCACGCAGCAGTTGCAGTGGACCCAGGAGAACAAGCTCGACTCCCTCACCGACTCCAAGTCCGGCACCACCACCCGGTACGTGTACGACGCTGCCGGCAACCGCCTGCTGGAGAACTCCCCCACGGGCTCCACCCTGTACCTCGGCGAGACCGAACTCACCACCAACGCCAGCGGCACCATCACCCGGGCCTCCCGCAGCTACGCGCAGTCGGGGGTGCCCACGGTCACCCGCACCACCAACAACGGCTCCACCACCGCGCACCTGCGCAGCGCGCTGATCACGGACCACCTGGGCACGGCCAACACCACGGTCGAACTCACCGGCAACCAGACGGTGACCCGCCGCGCCTACAAGCCCTACGGCGAGGTCCGCGGACCCCAGCCGGCGACCTGGCCCAACAAGCGCGGCTACCTGGGCGTCGGCATCGAGAACAAGGTCACGGGCCTCACCAACATCGGCGCCCGCGAGTACGACGCCGAGACCGGCCGCTTCATCAGCATCGACCCGATCATGGACCTGGCCGACCCGCTCCAGATCAACGGCTACGCGTACGCCAACAACACCCCGATCAGCTCCAGCGACCCGACGGGGCTGTACGCCGGATACTGCGTGACCGACCAGTGCAAAGAGGGCACGGGTGGTTTGAACAGCGCTGCGGGCACGGTCACGGAGGGCGGCGGGCACGGGCACTGTGTGACGGCCGCGTGCACGGTCCAGACGACGGGATCGGCCAGCAGGAACTGGACGGCTGGCGGAGGGGGAGGGTCGACCGGGAGTTCGGGGAGTTCCGGGGGCGGAGGAGCGAACAGGTCTTCCGGAAACGCCACCGGTGGTGCAAGCGGCACCGGGGCGGGAGCCCAGCAGCCGGTCGTCGCGAAGCCGAGCTTCCTCCGCCAATTCACGAACACGATTGGTGGTGAGGCAGGCAAGCTTGTCAGTGGGGTCACCGGTCTGTGGGGGCAGGCTTCACGTGACACCTGGGACTGCGTCACGGGTGACGAATCCTGCGAAGCGTTGCTGGATTACTCACCAATCCCGATGGCCTACGAGTCCGTCCAAGGTATCGGTGACAGAGCGACCGAGATCGCGGGCGACTTCAGCAACGGGCGCTTGGCTGAGGCCAGCGCGAAGGTCACGTTCGACCTCGCTTTGGCCGGGCTGGCGAAGAAGGCGCCGGGGAAGAGCAAGGGGTCGTCGTGCGCGCCGGGCAACAGTTTCACGGCCGGAACGCTCGTCGCCATGGCTGCCGGTGGCCAGAAACCGATCGAGGACGTGAAGATCGGGGACGAAGTCCTCGCCACGGACCCGAACACCGGCAAGACCGTTGCGAAGAAGGTCACCGCCACCATCTTCGGTGATGGCCAGAAGCACTTGGTCAAGATCAGCGTTGCGGCAGGTGAGAAGAAGGGTGCGCGTTCCGGGGATTCCTCGATCGTCGCCACGGACGGTCACCCGTTCTGGCTCCCGGAACTCCGCAAGTGGGTCGACGCCACGGACCTGGCGGTCGGACAGCTCCTGCGGACCAGCTCGGGCACGCACATCCAGATCACCGCGATCCAGCGCTGGACCCAACAGGCCGCGGTCTACAACCTGACCGTCGCCGACCTGCATACGTACTATGTGCTGGCGGGTACGACGCCGGTCCTCGTGCACAACAGCAGCTGTTCCATCGGGGCGGTGACCGGGCCCGGTGGTGAGGTTCTGCCCATGCCCAAGGGGGCTGCTGGCACACCGGTCGCTACAGGTAAGGGCTGGACTTACGCAATTCCGGCCGGGACCAAGAATCTCGACCCAAGGACGGTGCAAGTGCGAGTGATGGATCCTGTCACTACCGGAAAATATCAGTACCCGAACGGCTATGTGGTGTACATGAACAAGGCGGGTCAGTCGGTCAATCCCCTAACTGGGCAGACGGTTAGCAAGGCTGACCCTTACAATCATATTCCGATTCCATGATTTCAATGAATGAACTCGTAGGCGGCAATGCTTTCTCGACGGCCGCTGATGCAGTCGAAGTGGATCCTCTGCGGGATGTGGATGCGCTGCAAGAGTCGCAATTGCTCGACTCTCGGGTGTGCAATTTGACTTCCACTGCGACTCTGCTATTCGAACTGCGAACATCGCTCCAGTTTGATGTGGGGAACTCTGCGCTGCTCGTGGTTCGGGGACTACGCTCGTTTGATTGGAAATCGCCGGTAAGGCAAGGCCCTCTCGCGGCGCTGACGGTTGTGTCCAGTGTCCCTGATCGGGTAGGTGAGTTCTTTCGGTTGAGATTCGGTTTCTTCCCAGAGGCGCACTTTGCGGTGACGGGCGAGTTGGCGGAATTCTATGTCCTCGAATGCGAAGGGATCGGCGATGTGCCACCCGACTATTCAGGTATGGACCTGAAGCAGGTCCAAGAGGCGTTGCCGTCCTGGTCCTCCGCATGCAGTCTGCTTCAGGCGTCGAGATCGCGCTGAGGCAGTGGCGGATGCGAGGAAGGGGTGTGAAGGAAGGGTCAGCGCTGGACGTGCGAAGCGAGTGCAGGACGGGTGGCAGGCCCATGGAGTTCGTCGCGGACGTCCACCGCCCCCCCATCGCGCAGCACAGCAGCACAGCAGCACAGCGCACGCCCCGCGCCGTGCCGTTCGCGCGACGCAGGCCACCGTGCGAAGGGGGCGCGCCGACCCGGCCCGCCCCCGTCCCACAGCCGTGCGCTACTCGCTGACGTGCCGCCCGTAGGCGAGCGCACTAGCCGGCGAGGGCAGCCCCAGCTTGCGGGGCGTGAGCGCGGCGGAACCATTGGCCCCCGCCCCCGGCAGCAGCCACACGCCCCCCGAGCCCGCGTTCTCGCCGGGTGAGCCGACCGCCAGGTCCACCCGCCCGCGCCGCCCGTACGCACCGACGGCCACCGCGGCACCGAACGCGTCACGCGCCTCCGCGACGCCCGGCACCCGCGGGGTGTTCTGCTGGAGTCCGACGGAGTGCCCCTCGCCCCGCGCGTCCACGAGCCCGGTCGGGCCACCGAACAGGAGGGTCGCCGCGCCGGCCCCCGCACGGGTGCCGATCGCCTCGCCGGGGGCGCCGGCCACCAGGTCGTCCCGGCCGTCGCGGTTGACGTCGCCGACGGCGAGCGCGGCGCCGAAGCGGTCGCCGACCTCCGCGACGCCCGCCACGCCCACCGTGTCCTGGTTGAGGGTCTGTCTGCGGATGCCGAAGCTGCCGGGTGCGGCGTCGCCGTAGTGGACGTGGATGCCGCCGCCCTTGGCGAACGCCTCGGGTCCGCAGGGGTCGTCGATGTTCTCGTCGGCGATCTCCCGACACTCCCCGAGGGCCAGGTCGTCGCTGCCGTCCCCGTCGAAGTCGCCCGCGGCGAGCGCGGAGACCCCGGCATTGTCGGTGTTCCAGGTGTTGGCCATGAGCTGCTCGGTCGCATCCCAGGCCCACAGCCGCACGTGCGACTGGGTGAACGGGCTGTTCTGCGTCCAGTACCCGACGGCCAGTTCCGCCGTGCCGTCCTCGTCGAAGTCACCGGTGGTGAGGGCGGGGGCGCGCCCGCCCATCGGGGCGGTGAGGACCGTGCTGGCGAGGCCGTCGGCGGTGCGGAGGACCACCTTGTCCTTGCCGCCGACGACGAAGTCCTTGTTGCCGTCGCCGGTGAGGTCGGCCGTGGCGAACGCCAGCCCGAACGCCGCGGACGGCGCGGGGCCGGTGGCGACCATCGCACCGTGGCCCGGACGGTCCCGGGCGCCGCCCACCGCGGTGACCGATCCCGCGTCCGCGATGCCGTTGACGTCCTCGCCGGGGGCGCCGACGAAGAGTTCCGCGATGCCGTCGCCGTTGGTGTCCACCAGGGTCACCGAGGCGCCGAAGCGGTCGCCCTTCTCGGGGACGCCCGGGATCTCGCGACTGGACTGGGTGATGCGGATGTTGCCGTGTGCGCCGAGTCCGTTCCGGCCGCCCCAGACGATGTTGACGTACCCCGCCTTCGCCTTGCCGCCGACCGTGCCGTCGGGCACGCCGACGGCGAGGTCCGTGTAACCGTCGCCGTTGAAGTCGCCGTCGGGCAGTGCGGGAGCGGCTGCCGAAGCGGGGAGGGTCAGTCCCGCGGTGGCCGTCGCGATGACGGCGATTGCTGTGACGTACGTCCGTAACCGAGTGCGCACGGGGACTCCAAGTCATCCGAGGTGGCTGGTTGTTGACCCGTAGGACAGCCGGGGGGCCGTGACGGTTGTGGTGGGTGCGCGACCGCCGTGTGGCCCCTCCCGTGGACCCGCCGGTCGGCCGGGGGCGCCGGTGCGTCCGGCCGGCGCCCCCGGGCCCCGGTCACCGCCCGCGCGACTCCCCGAACCAGCGCACGATCGCCGACGTGGCCGCGACGTTGGACCCCAGGTGCCGGGAACCGCGGTGGTCGACGGCGCCGACGTCGATGACCGGGGCGTCCACCCCGTTGTCGAGCAGCGCCGTCCGGCAGCGGTCGGTGTTGGCGGTGACGGCCTGCTCGTCCCCGGTCGCCACGTACAGGCGGACGGGGGCACGCGGGATCCAGTCGGTGCACACGGCGTCGGTCTCGCGCAGTGCCGCGGCCAGGCCGCCGGTCGGCCGGGCCAGCAGGTCGCGGCCGTGTTCGGTCAGCAACGCGTCCAGCGTGCCCGGCGTGCCCCGCATCAGTTGCTCACCGGTGTGGGCGCCGTCGAACAGCGCCTCGACGGTGCGGTCGTAGGGCGCTCGGAACACCTCGCCGGGCTCCTCGTACACGTGGTGCAGCCGGTTGAACGCCACCAGGGTGTAAGCCGCGTACAGCACACTGGACTTGGGGTCCAGTTCGCCCGCCAGCAGCGCGGGCAGTTCCGTGCCGCCGAAGTCGTACGCCCCGCTGACCGGTGCCAGCGCGCCCAGCCGGAACCAGCGGTCCGCGCCCGCCTCCAACGCCCGACCGAGCCCCAACGCCGCCGATGCGCCCTGCGAGAAGCCCGTGACCAGGACCTCGCGCTCCAGCAGATGACCCGTGCGGGGTGCGAAGGCGCGGGCCGCGCGCAGCATGTCCAAGGACGCGGTGGTCTCCGAGCCGATGTCCATCCAGGGGTGCAGTCCGGGGCCGGTGCCCATCCCGAGGTAGTCGGGCCCGACGGACGCGGCACCGGCCGCCGCGTACGCGATCACCGGCGCGGACACGAACGCCCCGCGCCGCATGGACGGGGAGTCGTCCTTGTGGCTGCCGGTGCCGTGCGCGAAGGACACCGCCGGCAGTCGCACCGGGCTGCCCAGCGGCACCGCGAACAGCCCGCTCGCAGTGGTGGGTTGCCCGTGCGGATCGACGGTCCGGTACTCCAGCCGGTACGCCACCACCCCGTGCCGGACCTCGACGTCCCCGAACCCGGCCGCGGTCAGCTCCGCGGTCACCTCCCGGGGGGTCGCCAGGGTGTAGAGCCGCTCGGCGGAGACCAACGAGCCCCGGCCCCGCCCTTCGTGGAACGCCGACGCTTGGGCGGCGGGCTGGGCGTGGGCGGTGGGGGCGACGGTCAGCCCGGTCAGCCCGGTCAGCAGGAGTCCGCAGCACAGGATGGCCCCACGTCTGCGGGGACGGCGCGGGGATCGGGTCGCGGTCGGTGGGTTCGGGGACGTGGGAACGGGCATGGGTTCTCCCAACTACGTGATCACCAGGACCCGTTCAGCCTGGTGCGGCACGCGCTCCACCGCACTGGAGCGATCCCCCCGATCACCCTGGTGCCAGCCCCCGCCCCGCCCCCGCACGGAACGCAGGGTTGTCCTGCGTGCGCTGCACCCATCCGTGTGGTGGGCCCGCTCGCCCCGCCGTGGCGCACGCACGAGGGCCGCCGCACCCCCCTTCCGGGGAAGCGCGACGGCCCTCACACATGTCGTCGGACGGGACGGAGCACGTCAGACGAGGTGGCTCAGAAGCGGCGCGTGATCAACGCCCGCTTCACCTCCTGGATCGCCTTGGTGACCTCGATGCCGCGCGGGCAGGCGTCCGTGCAGTTGAACGTCGTGCGGCAGCGCCACACGCCGTCCTTGTCGTTGAGGATCTCCAACCGCTGCTCGCCGGCCTCGTCGCGCGAGTCGAAGATGAAGCGGTGGGCGTTCACGATGGCGGCCGGGCCGAAGTACTGGCCGTCGTTCCAGAACACCGGGCAGGAAGAGGTGCACGCCGCGCACAGGATGCACTTCGTGGTGTCGTCGAAGCGCTCGCGGTCCTTGGCGGACTGGAGGCGCTCGCGGGTCGGCTCGTTGCCCGTGGTGATCAGGAACGGCATGACGTCGCGGTACGCCTGGAAGAACGGCTCCATGTCGACGATCAGGTCCTTGAGGACCGTCAGGCCCTTGATGGGCTCGACCGTGATCGGCTTCTCGGGGTTGATGTCCTTGATCAGCGTCTTGCACGCCAGCCGGTTGCGGCCGTTGATGCGCATCGCGTCCGAGCCGCAGATGCCGTGCGCGCAGGAGCGGCGGAACGTCAGGGTCCCGTCCAGCTCCCACTTGATCTTGTGGAGGCCGTCGAGGACCCGCTCCTTGGGGTCGATCTCGAACTGGAAGTCCTCCCACGTGGCTTCCGCCGACACCTCCGGGTTGAAGCGCCGGATGCGGAACGTGACCGTGATGAGGTGGGAGGCGGCGGCCTCGGCCTCCACCTTGTCGAGTACGGGAGTTGCCATCAGTACTTACGCTCCATCGGCTGGTAGCGGGTCTGGACGACCGGCTTGTAGTCGAGACGGACGGTCTCGGAGCCGGCGGCGTCGACCTCGCGGTACGCCATGGTGTGGCGCATGAAGTTGACGTCGTCGCGGTTGGGGTAGTCCTCGCGGTAGTGACCGCCGCGGGACTCCTTGCGGGCCAGCGCGGAGATGGCCATGACCTCGGCCAGGTCGAGCAGGTTGCCCAGCTCGATGGCCTCCAGCAGATCCGTGTTGAACCGCTTGCCCTTGTCCTGCACGGACACGTTCTTGTACCGGGCGCGCAGTTCGGCGATCTTGTCGACGGCCGTCTTGATGGTCTGCTCGGTGCGGAACACCATCACATTGGCGTCCATCGTCTCCTGGAGCTCCTTGCGCAGCTCCGCCACCCGCTCGGTGCCGGTGGAGGCACGCAGGTTCTCGACCTGGTCGACGACGAGTCGCGCCGGGTCCTGAGGCAGGTCAACGTAGTCGGCCTTCGCGGAGTACTCGGCGGCGGCGATGCCCGCGCGGCGACCGAAGACGTTGATGTCGAGGAGCGAGTTGGTGCCCAGCCGGTTGGCGCCGTGCACGGAGACGCAGGCGACCTCGCCGGCGGCGAAGAGGCCCGGGACGACGGTGGTGTTGTCCGACAGCACCTCGCCCTGGACGTTCGTCGGGATGCCGCCCATGGCGTAGTGCGCGGTCGGCTGGATCGGGATCGGGTCCGTGTAGGGCTCGATGCCGAGGTAGGTGCGCGCGAACTCCGTGATGTCCGGGAGCTTGGCGTCGAGCTGCTCCGGCGGGAGGTGCGTGAGGTCCAGGTACACGTGGTCGCCCTCGGGACCGCAACCGCGGCCCTCGCGGATCTCCGTGTAGATGGAGCGGGAGACGACGTCACGGGACGCGAGGTCCTTCATGACCGGCGCGTACTTCTCCATGAAGCGCTCGCCGTCCTTGTTGCGGAGGATGCCGCCCTCACCGCGGGCGCCCTCCGTCAGCAGGATGCCCATGCGCCAGATGCCGGTCGGGTGGAACTGGAAGAACTCCATGTCCTCCAGCGGCAGCCCGCGCCGGTACACGGCGGCCTGGCCGTCACCGGTCAGGGTGTGCGCGTTGGAGGTCACCTTGAAGAACTTGCCGGTGCCGCCGGAGGCGTAGATCACGGCCTTCGCCTGGAAGACGTGGATCTCGCCGGTGGCCAGCTCGTAGGCGACGACGCCCGCGGAGTGCTTGACCCCGTCGATCTCGGTGATCAGCTGGTCGAGGACGTAGAACTCGTTGAAGAACTCGACGCCCTCCTTGACGCAGTTCTGGTACAGCGTCTGGAGGATCATGTGGCCGGTGCGGTCGGCCGCGTAGCAGGAGCGGCGGACCGGGGCCTCGCCGTGGTTGCGGGAATGCCCGCCGAACCGCCGCTGGTCGATGGTGCCGTTCGGGGTGCGGTTGAACGGCAGGCCCATCTTCTCCAGGTCGAGGACGGCGTCGATGGCCTCCTTCGCCAGGATCTCGGCGGCGTCCTGGTCGACCAGGTAGTCACCGCCCTTGATCGTGTCGAAGGTGTGCCACTCCCAGTTGTCCTCCTCCACGTTGGCGAGCGCGGCGGCCATGCCGCCCTGCGCGGCGCCCGTGTGGGAGCGGGTGGGGTACAGCTTGGTCAGCACGGCGGTGCGGCTGCGCTTCGTCGCCTCGATGGCGGCGCGCATTCCGGCGCCGCCGGCGCCGACGATGACGGTGTCGTACTTGTGGATCTTCATAGCGGTTGCCTCAGCCCCGTGCCTAGCGGATGTTCGGGTCGAAGGTGAAGATCACCAGCGTGCCCAGCAGGATCGTGAACACCGTGGCGGTGTAGAGCAGGCCCTTGAGCCACAGTCGAGTGTTCGGGCGCTCGGCGTAGTCGTTGATGACCGTGCGGAGGCCGTTGCCACCGTGCAGCATCGCCAGCCACAACATCACCAGGTCCCAGGTCTGCCACCACGGCGAGGCCCAGCGGCCGGCCACGAAGGCGAAGCCGATCTTGGAGACGCCGCCGTCGAGGACCAGCTGGATCAGCAGGTGCCCGAGGACGAGGACGACGAGGACGATGCCGGACAGGCGCATGAACAGCCACCCGTACAGCTCGAAGTTCCCGCGCGTCGACTTCGGCGTCTTGCCGGTGCGCTTGCGGGGCGCCTCGATGAAGGGGGCGGGGTTGTCGGCGCTGTAGAGCGGGGCGCCCTCGACGGCGCCGACGCCGGACGGGCCGGACTGTGCGGAGAGGTCGGTCGACATGTGCGTCAGCTCCCGAAGACTTCACGGACGGCGTGGCCGAGAACCGGGTACAGGGCCCCGATCATCAGCACGACCCAGATGCCGACCACGGTCCACAGCATCTGCTTCTGGTAGCGGGGACCCTTCGACCAGAAGTCGACGGCGATGACCCGCAGGCCGTTCAACGCGTGGAAGAGGACTGCGGCGACGAGGCCGTATTCCAGCAGCGCGACGAGGGGCGTCTTGTAGGTGGCGACGACCTTGTCGTACGCCTCGGGGGAGACACGCACGAGGGCGGTGTCCAGCACATGGACGAACAGGAAGAAGAAGATGAGGACACCGGTGACTCGATGAGCCACCCAGGACCACATGCCTTCCCGGCCGCGGTACAGCGTTCCAGCCGGCACGGAAGAACCCTCCGGGAGCGGGGATCAGAGCCTGCCGGCTTGGGGTGTCGGTCGGGCCCGGCCGGGTACGGTCCACCGGCCCCGGCCATCGTAGCGACGAGTTGTCGGAACGTTCACGCCGGGCCCGGCGGTGTGATCAAACAGGCAATCAAACTGGCACGTACGGGCTATCGAGAAGGCTTTCCGGCACCGCCCTCAGGGGGGTCAGAGCATTAGTTTTCGGCTATTTTCGGTCAAATCCCTGCCGGGGTGTATCCGGCTGGGGGTCGCATCCGTACGCGGGTTCGAGCTTCGGGGGCGGGGAACCGGGGCCTCGGGTTCCGTTCGCGTCACCCTCCGTCGCGCCCCGGCCGGGTGTTCAGCACCAGTCGGGCGAGTCGACCCCGGGCGATCCGGCGCAGTTCCTCGGTGGTGAGCGCCCGCTCGTCCTCGCGGTCGTTGCCGAGCCGCGACCGGATCGCGGTGAGCACCCGATCGAGGGCTTCCTCCGGCGGGCAGGCGTCGAGGCAGAGCAGGAAGGCGTGTCCGAACCGGCTCTCGTAGGCGGCGTGCGCGGCGCTCAGTGCGGTCCGTGCCGCGAAGTGGCCGGGCCGCGCCGTGCGCTGGGGCGTCGTGGCGGTCTCCCGGGCGAGCGCTTCGGCGAGATCGGCGTCGGTGAGGTCGTAGGCCGCCTCGTCCGCGGCGGCGAGCAGCGCCTCCAGATCGGGGTAGGGGCGGTGCGCGGCGAGCCGGGTGGCCCAACGGCGACTGGCGCAGCAGCCCAGGAACGCTGCGAAGGCGATGTGCGGGGCGCAGGCGTTCAACCAGCTGAGGGTCGCGGGCGCGGTCGGAACGGGGGTGCGCTGGGCGGGTGGTGGGGCGGCGCGGCCTGGCGGTCGGAGGGACCCGTGGGAGGGCAGCGTGGCTCCTAGCGGAGGACGGCGGGGCCGGTGGGGCGACGGCGCCCGGTGTCGGCGGGTGGGCCGGGTGTCGGCGGGTGTGCCGGGTGGTGCGGGCGGCACGGGTGAGGTCTGCGCAGCCACGCTAGCGACCCGGGGCCCGGGGGCGTCCGACGGGTGCGTGCAACTCACTCGAACGGAAGAGTTCGGCCCCGCCGGGATGACGCGCGGGACGCATGACCGCGAGCCGATGATAGGGACGCGCTTGGGGTGCGGTGCACCCGGGGGTGGGGGAGGGTCGTACGCATGAACGAGGCACGACCGGGGGTTCCGACGCAGACCTGTCCGCGTACGCGACCCCGCCGGACGGGGCGGGGCCGCGCGCCTGTGCCGGGTCGCACGTCCAGGTGGGGCCGTGCATCGCGGCTGGGTCGCGCACCCGGGCGGGAACGGATATCCGTGCCAGGGCGCCCGCCCCGGCGAGGTCGCCCACCGGAGCCGGTACCCACACCCGGGCCTGGCCCTGTACCCCGGTGGGGCCGCCCACCCAGGCGGGAACGCGCGCTCGTGCCGGGGTGCGTACCCGTGCGGGGTCACGCGCCGGGGCAGGAACGCATACCCGGGCCGCGGCGTGTTCCCGTGCCGGGTCGTACGTCGGTCCGGGGCCGGACACCACGACCGGATCGCGTACTCGCACTGGGCCACGTACCCGGGCGGGAACGTGCGTCCTTGCCGGGGCGCGCCCCTGTGTCGGTCCGCGTACCCGGACGGGGTCGCCCGCGTACGCGGGAATCCGCACCCGAGCCGGGGCGCATACCCCGGCCGGTCCGCGTACCCGGGTGGGAGCGGACCCCCGTGCCGGTCCGCGTACCCGGAGGGGGTTGGGCGCCGGCTCGCGAGCGGACCGGGGCGGACACCGTACGTACGCCGGCGGACGTACGGGGGGCGCGATGAGTGGTGCGGGTGGTGACGGCTCCCGTTCGCGCCCCCGGCGCAGAACCGTCCTCGTGCTGGTGGTCGTCCTCGCGGTGCTGGCCGCCACCGCGGGCGCGCTGCTCGCCCTGTGGCCCGGCGGCGACGGCACCCCCTCCGCCGACTCCCCGGCGGCCTCGACCGCTACGCCCACCGAGGGTCGGACGCCGAGCGCCAGCCCCACCCATCCACCGTCCCGGGCACCGCGCACCATCCCCGCGGTCCGCGAGCACACCTCCGCCCGGGGCCCCGGCTGGCGGCCCGCCGCCGGCGCGCGGCTGGTCGTCACGGACCCCGCGCTCGCCGACGAGGGCCGGCTCACCGCGGACGAGTTGGGGGTGGCGTACGCGGCGGAGGAGGCAGCCGGGCGCGGGGACGTGGAACTGTCCCTCGGCGGCGGCGGAGGGGGCGGCCCCGAGTCGTACACGATGACCGTGCGGGACGAGCGGGTGCGGATCGAGGGACCCACCGAGCGGGGCGTGTTCTACGGCACCCGCACCCTCAAGCAGGCGGTCCGCGACGCGGGCACCGCCCCCGAGGGCGTGGTGCGGGACGAGCCGGCCAAGCCCCGGCGCGGCTTCCTGCTGGACACGGCGCGCAAACCGTACGCCGCCCGCTGGATCGAGGACCGGATACGGGAACTGGGCGACCTCAAGTTCAACGAACTGGGCCTGCACTTCTCCGACGACCAGGGCTTCCGCATCGCCTCCGACAGCCATCCGGAAGTGGTGTCCCGGGACCACCTGAGCAAGGACGAGGTCCGCCGGATCGTCGCGCTCGCCCGCAGCCGGCACATCGACGTGGTGCCGGAGATCGACTCGCCCGGACACCTCGGCGCGGTGATCGCCGCGCACCCCGACCTCCAACTGCGCGGGACGAACGGTGCCGCGCCGCGAGGCGCCGTCGACATCTCCCGGCCGGCCGCCGCCCGGATCGTGGACGAGTTGCTGCGTGAGTACGCGGAGCTGTTCCCCGGTCCGTACTGGCACGTCGGCGGCGACGAGTACCCGGCCCTCTTCTCCAGCGACCCGGCCGCCCGCTTCCCCCAGCTCGCCGCGGCGGCCCGCGAACGGTACGGGGCGGACGGCACCGTGGAGGACCTGGCCACGGGCTGGCTGGACGACCGGGCGCAGACCGTCCGCAAGCTGGGCCGCGAACCGCGCGCCTGGAACGACGGCTTCTTTCGCGACGGGGTCCAGCCCGCCGACGACATCGAGGCCGCGTACTGGACCGGCAAGGAGATCGGGGCCCGGGAGCCGACCGCGTACCTGAGCACCGGGCGCCAACTGGTCAACTACAACGACGAGTACCTCTACTACGTCCTGGGCGAGCCCAACCAGTTCACCTACCCGACCGGCCGGCGGATCTACGAGGAGTGGACCCCGCTGGTGGTGCGCGGCAGCCGGCCCGTCGACCGCCGCTACGACCGGCAGATCCTCGGCGGGGTCTTCGGCGTCTGGGGCGACTTCCCGAACGCGCAGACCCCCGAACGGATCGCGGCGGGCATCCGGATGCCGCTGCGGGCGACCGCACAGAAACTCTGGGACCCGGGGCGACCGCCCCTGGGCTGGAACGAGTTCGTCGCCCTGGCGGACCGGGTCGACTGACCGGCCGGGGTGGCGGGGGCGCTCGGCATCGAGGTCTCGGTGGAGTGGCAGCAGGTCTACCTGCGGCGGTAGCGCCCACCTGCGGTCCGGTTGACCGCCCGGCGAAGAATGGCGCGTACAGGTGCCTCCTCGGGCGGATGCCGTACGCACGGGTCGACACATCGGTGGCGGCGATGACGATCATCGCCGTACGCGCCGGGTCCCGCGGGGGAGCGCGGCGCGAGCGCATAGCGGGGCGAAGCGGGCGGGTCGGGCGCCGGGTCGGCCGTGGAGCGATCCCGCCGGTGTCCGCGACCCACCGAAACCGCGCTTTGGGTGGCGGACGGCCCGAGCAGTGTGGTGGTCTGGTCGGCGCCCGTGAGTGGCGGGAATCGAACGGGGACGGGGGAGGCCGGATGGGCTACTGGGGCTACTACGTCGTGGGCCGGGGCGAGCAGCCGCTCGACGGCACGGACGCGCTCGCCGCCGTCCGGGGCGAACTGGGACTGCTGGAGCGGCGCGCCGACGGCTGGCAGGTCTGGGAGTGCCGGGACGGCGAGGAGGGCACGTCGATCGGCAGCATGAACGCCCTCGCTTCGGAGACCGGGGCGCCGGCCCTGTTCGGATACGTGATGGACAGTGCGTGCGTCGTGGTGGAGGCGGCGGCCCCGAGCGGCGGCGGCTGGACGGCCTGTCTCGACCGGGCGTCGATGGCCGACCACATCGGCGGGGACGAGCGGGCCCTGGAGGACTACTTCCTGGTGCCCGAGGACGCCGCGGACCGTGCGGTCGCCTGGGCCGCGGAGGCCGGGCTGACGGTGACCGCCGGACCCCTGGTCGAGGTGCTGAGCGCCCCCGCGGAACCGTCTGCGGAGGAACTCTTCTTCCGCTTCCTGGAACGTCTCGGAGTGGTGCGACTGTGACGCCGACGGCGCGTCACACGCAGAAGGGACACGTGCGGACGCCGAGCAGAGGGCGCCCCGCCGCTGGCACGGGAGGCACCATGAGCCTGGTCGAACTGATCGCCGGGGCGGACGCGAGAGGGCTCGCCGTGAGCGGCCTCGCCTGTCTCGACCGCTGTGTGCCGCTGCTCGGCGGCGACGACGAACTGCTCCGCCCCCTGTGGGCGAGTCTCGGCGACGCCGGCGACGGCGCGCCCGGGGCGGACGCGGCCACCTGGGGCGACCGCCTCGACCGCGTCCGGACCGCGCTGACGGAGCGAGCCGCGGCTCAGGACGGGAGCGGGAGCGACAACGGCAGCGGAGACGCCGTCGGGGATGCGGTGGTGCGGCGGGCCCTGGCGATGCTGAGCACCGCGCCCGCCGCGCTCCCCGAGGAGCTCCGGGGCGGGGCGTCGACCGACACCCGACTGCGGACATGGGCGGACGACTGCTCGGTGGCCGCGCTCCGCATCCATCTGCTGCTCGACCCCGGGCCGGGCGCGGACCTCCCGGCCGGCGACCGTCCCGAGGGCGGGCCGGACGACCCGCTCACCGCACCCCGTGCGGACCGCGGCGGTGAGCTGCCCCCGCTGGCCGCCGCCGAACTGCGTCGGCAGGTCGCGGTCCTAGAACTGCTCGCCGCGCGGGGGGCCGGGGGGCTGCGCCAGGCGCACGCGGTGACGACCGAGGGGCGGCGGGTGCTGCGTGCCGTGGTCTCCCGACGGTCCCGTGGCCGGAACTGAACGGCTCGGTGCCCGGTGTTCCGGGCCGGTCGTGGGCTCGGCGGTGGCCGGTTCGCGAGGGTGGCCAGGGTGGTCGGCGGGGCGTTCGGCGAGCCGGGTGCCACGCCGATCGGCTCCCCGCGACGCACCGGCGCACCCGCGCACGGGGGTGGGGCAACGGTGGGACCGGAGGGGCAAGAACGCCTGGAGAAGGCGGAACGAAGGCCGGAACAACGGCGGAACGAAGGCCGGAGCGTGGCCCGACAGAAGGCACGAGCGAAGGGGAGGAGCCCCAGTGAAGGCAACGACCGGGGCCGCCACCCCCCACAGGAGAGGCCCCGGTCGCCGCACGGCACGGGCCGCGCGGCGGCCCGTAACTACTACTGCGCCGGAGGCTCGATTTGTGTCACACCCCACTCTTCCGACCACTAGTTGCGCCTTGTACAAACATGGACGTGGACGCATTTCAGGCCGTAGCGTGCTTTTCGCGCCGAGTGCGGGCCATCGACGTCCGCGGTCATTCAGGGACCGCAACCATGGACGGAAAAACCAGGACGGTGAACAGCCGACCCCGCGAGAGCGGTGCCGGTTCGGGCGCGAAGAGGGAGTGCGTTGAGTGCTGGGGGACGACGCGGAGTTGACCGCCGCGCTGCTTGCGGCTCAGCACGGGGATGACGGGGCGTTCCGAACGGTGTACCGCTCGGTGCATCCGCGGCTGCTGGGATACGTCCGGACACTGGTCGGTGACCCGGACGCCGAAGACGTGGCCTCGGAGGCGTGGCTCCAGATCGCGCGCGACCTCGACCGGTTCAGCGGCGACGCCGACCGCTTCCGGGGCTGGGCGGCGCGCATAGCCCGCAACCGTGCGCTCGACCACATACGCATGCGGGGCCGCCGCCCCGCGATAGGTGCCGACGAGACCGAGCTGACCGGGAAGCCCGCCGAGTCGGACACCGCGGTCGAGGCCATGGAGGCGCTGGCCACCAGCCGGACGCTGTCCCTGATAGCCAGGCTCCCGCAGGACCAGGCCGAGGCGGTCGTGCTGCGGGTCGTCGTCGGGCTCGACGCGAAGACCGCGGCGCAGGCACTGGGCAAGCGGCCCGGAGCCGTTCGCACGGCCGCCCACCGGGGGCTGAAACGTCTCGCCGAACTGCTCGGTGACGAGCCCGAAGAGGAGGACCCTGCGCCCCCAGGACGCCTCGATGCGGTGCCCCGGCCCCGCCGCCCGCACCCGCGCGCGGCCATGCCGGCGGGTGTGACGCATTCGCGAACGCGGACGCAGAAGGACATGTGATGCCCGACGAGCAGGACCCCTGGCTTGACCGAGAGGTGGCGGAACGCCTGCTGCGGGGAGAACCCCCGAAGGACGTCGACGAGCACTACCGCGAGCGGGCCGAGCGCCTGGCCGGACTGCTGGACGCACTGACCGCACAGGCCCGCGGGCCCGCCCCGCGGGACGCCCCCCGCGAGTGGCCGACCGGTTCGGGCCCGCCGGACCCCTCCGGCGAGGAGGTCCAGCACATCGGGTTCCCCGACCTGGACGGCCCGCACCGTACGGGGAGCGGTCCCGCGGGCGCCGAACTGCCCGGTGAGGCGGCGGCGCTGGCCGCGTACCGCACATCGCGCGCCTTCCGCGGCGCCGGTGCCGCCCACCCCGAGCCCGAGGGCGCCGCACCAGGACCGGACATCACCATCGGACTGCCCACGACGGTACGGATCGTCGCCGGTGCGCCGGCGCACGGGCGGCGCCCCGCCCGCTGGGCGCGTCCGGTGCGGTTCGCGGTCGCGGCCGTGCTCGCCGCGGGCATGGTCGGCGGGGTCGCGGTCGCCACCGGGACGGGCGTGCTGTCGACACCGTTCGAGGACCAGTGGCAGGGGCCCGCAGGCGTTGCCGGTGGGACGCCCGCGGTCGAACCCTCGGCCTCTTTGTCCCGGAGCCCCGCCCCGTCCGGCCGTGACCGGTCCGGTGGCGGGTCGGTCGGTGCCGCGTCCCAGTCGCCGCCGCGTGTCTCCGGCTCGCCCCGCCCCGGTTCCCCGGACCGCACCGCTCCGCAGCACCAGGAGCACGATGACGTCACGGCCCGGACCATCGCCGACTGTCGACGGCACCGGGCGGGCGAGCTCGACGCCGAGGGCGTCCGGCGGCTGGAACGGGCCGCCCACGGAGCCGCCCTGGTGGCCCGGTTCTGTCAGCGGTTCCTCGATCTCGACCGCCAGGCCGCCGACGGTTCCGATGACGAGAAGGCCACCGGGCCCGCAGCGCAACCCGGTTCGCAGGACGAGGACCCCGACCGTGATTCCGGGGGCCGGGGGGACGACGGCCCCGGGAACGGCAAGGACCACGATGGCGACCACGACCACGGCGACCGCGACTCCGGTGGCGCCGACGGCAAGGGCGGCGATGACGGCCGGGGCGAGGGCCGCGGTGGCTGCCGGGACGCGAACGGCCGGTACGGCGGCGCCGGTGGGACGGGAGGCGCCGGTGGCAACGGGGGCAAGGGGAAGGGCGACGGCGAGGGCAACGGTGACGACTGTGGTGCCGGGCCCGGACCCCGTCGGGGCGGCGGGGGCGTGGCCGGCGGAGGGTTGCCCGGAGGCGGTCGCACGGCCGGGGCCACGGACCGCCCGGCGCCGGTGACCGGTGGCGAGCCGGCCGAAGCCGGGTCCACCCGACCCGCGCCCACCGAGACCGCACCCGCCCCGCCCGCGGCGACCCCCGCGGCCTACTCCCACCCCTGATCCGGGCGTACGAACCGCCTCGGTGTGCCGGCATCGGCTCGCCGGAACGACGAGTACCGGCCACGATCTGGGTCGATATTCGTCCTTTATGTCCCGACGGAACCGGTTCCGACCTGCACAGTTCTCGTCAAGGTGGAGAAACTTTCCGCCAGGTGTGACGTTTTGCCGAGCGATGGCGCAGTATCAAGTGAGCCGACTGGTCATCGGCCCTGCGCGAGCCGGGGTTCCCCCCGTACCTACGGCTCGGCGCCACCGGCGCGGGGGGGGGGGGGGGCCCCGGCGCCCCCCCCCCCCCCCCCGATAAACCCCAACCCCCCGATAGCCCCCCCCACAACCTATCTAAATATAAAAACAACAGCAGAACAC